>JBCBLF010000009.1:36151-48037 GCA_038520475.1 Cyanobacteria bacterium J06627_8 | reverse complement strand
AATTCAGCATGGTGTGATGAGCGTTATCTGGTGCTCAACTGCGCTGTGGATGAATAACTCATTGCGCCGCACCGAAAACGATGACCTAGTGCAGCGTTAACTCTAAAAATTAGGGTACGCGTAGCTCGGGGTGAACGAATTGAAATCTAGCAGATTAAAGGATTTTATTGAGTTGGCATTCACATAGCTCAACCTACAAATTTGGACTTTATAGAGTACTAACTTAAGCTGATTAGTCAGCCCAAAAGCTCGTTTTGGCCTACTCAATAACTAAATGAAGGACATTGCATAGAAAGGCTCGTTTCAAATGTTGATGGATTGGCAACAAACGCTAACAAAAATGAAGCTAAGTTCACCAACCCGTTAAGCTAAACTATGAAGCTCTAGAAACAGACGATCAAATCACGAACACTTTTAATTTGTGGGGCCAAAGTCTGAACGTATGGTTACACTCTTACTCCTGGTTAGTGCAGTCGTCATATTGATCTTAGGATTTCGTCGCGCAAGGCCGTACGGGAAGATCGGTGTACTCGCATGGTTACAGTCTGTTGTGTTGGTGGCTCCTTGGGTTCTGTTTTTAGGTCTGGCTACTGCTGGAGTTGTCCTTAATTTTGCGATTGTTCTACTGTTGATCGTCAGTTCAGCGGGGATCTACATTGCTTTAGGCAATCAGCTTCGCACTGAAAGTCAGGATGTCGTTCCGCCTCATAGTTCTGAGTTTCGAGCAGATCAATCTTCATCAGCTCTAGAGCACTTGGAGACTTACGTTCAAGAAGGAAAGTCAAAATCTGGTGACACTCTGAAAACGGTCAATCAGTCTGAGGAACAGTCTGTTGATAGCGAGCATCGTCCAGGCACGGTTACTGCTCAGGCGAACATAAGTGAGTCAGCTCAGTCCTCTTCAACGCCATTGCGGAATCGTATTGATCCAGATGATTTACAGATGATCAAGGGTATCTTTGGCATCGATACGTTCTATTCAACAGAGAGCTTGCCTTATCAAGATGGAGCAGCATTCAAAGGAAACTTGCGAGGTGAGCCTGAGCAGGTGCATCACAAGCTCTCTCAATCTTTGAAAGACCGTATGGGCGATCGCTACATGCTTTATTTACTAGAAGGCCCAGATGAGAAGCCTTTAGTTATTGTGCTGCCATCGACGAATGTTCCATCGCCAACAACATCCTTTCAGTTTTTGGTCTCGATTGTGCTGGCGATCGCTACGTTTGTCACCTGCTTAGAAACCGCAGGCATTTTGCAGGGATTCAACATTTTTCGAGATGCCAATCGAATGCCTGATTCTCTGTGGATTGGTGTTGGGATTATGGGCGTGTTATTTGCCCATGAGGTTGGGCATTGGCTCAAGGCGAAAGAGTATCAAGTCAAGCTAGGCCCTCCATTTTTTATCCCAGCATTACAAATTGGTTCATTTGGTTCCCTGACAAGATTTGAAACAGTTCTCTCGAATCGAACGGTCTTATTTGATATTGCGATCGCAGGACCGTTATGTGGGGGAGCACTTTCTTTGGTTTTTTTGATAATCGGTTTATTGTTATCCCATCAGGGTAGCTTCTTCCAAGTTCCAACGTCGTTTTTTCAAGGGTCAGTCTTCGTTGGAGTGCTCTCGCGTTTTGTCTTAGGCCATCAGCTTCAACAATCGATTATCGATATTCATCCGATGACAATTGTTGGTTGGCTAGGGCTGGTCATTACGGCGCTAAACATGCTACCCGCTGGGCAACTAGACGGAGGGCGTATTGTTCAAGCTATTTATGGACGAACCATTGCTCGACGGATGACCATTGCAACCATAATTTTGCTGGGAATTGTAACATTAGTTCAACCACTGGCACTTTACTGGGCAATTATCATCTTATTCTTACAGCGCAATCTGGAGCGTCCGAGTTTGAATGAGCTGACTGAACCCAATGACAGCCGAGCAATACTCGGACTGTTGGCGTTGTTCATAACGGCAGCGATTTTACTTCCACTGACTCCTGGATTATCTAGCCAGCTTGGCATCGGAGGTTAGCATGTCAACAACCCCACCCATCATCCTCGTACTAGATATTAGTACTTTGTCATCGACGTCTACTCGCGAATGGTTGGGCTTTTCTCGGGCAGGGGCGTGTTATATTCCGCAGGTTGTTTATGAAGAAATGCGATTTCTCTATGAGCGATCGCCTGACCCTGATCTCGAACGAGTTGCTCGCGATTTCAATCGATTTTATGCAACGAGTGGTTGGCATATTACTGAGGTTGTTGGTCATCACACCATCCTGAAATCAGCAACGGGGTATGCGTTGACGAAACGTATGCGTGTTGCCTTGGCTGTTGCTCGCTGTTCATATGGCTTGGCTGAACAGCACCCCAAAAGTTTGGTGGTTTTGGTTGCTAGCGATCGCGCTATTTTGCAGCGTCTCTATGACATTCAAGCGCCAAATTTGGCCGGTATTCCCGGTTCAGCTCTATTGCAGTGGACCAAGACAGGACAGCGTCCGGTGGCTGTCAGTCAGAAATTACAGCAATTGAGGACTGCCGGAACGCTTGAACCCATTTCATCGACAATCTCGTACTCCAACTATCCAACTTCTGTATCTCGTAGTTCGCTTCCTAACTACACACCGACACGGTCTAGCGTAAGTCACTCCCGAACATCATCCATTGGTCGTCCGTCACCAAAACGGAAAAGAAGTCGGAAATCGAAAGCACTTGTTTTACCAAACTGGCTGCCTCAGTTTCTATCGATCTTGTCGGCGCTCGTGGCTCTCGGTTTAGCAGTTTATGTGTTTTGGGCGCTGATATACACCGATACATTCGACCGATTTTTACCGAAAGAACCGCAAAGCCCTACTCCTCAAGCGTCTCTTGAGATGGGCTCACGTCAATGAGTTTGACGGATTAATCAGCTTATCAACGGTGATTAGGAGATGGGGGAATCGGATCCACAGTATGGACCGATTCCCTCATCTATATGATGGTTCAAGTGTGAACGTTGCCAGGTTGTGACAGAAACACGACTAAGCAATGTCAACGAAGACATAGGAGGATTGGGCACGCTGCGTTCACCCAATCCTCCTATGTCTTTGGTATTGATTTGAAAACCTTGCCAAGTTGTGACAGAAAATCAATTGGATATGCAGAATTAATTCATTTGTACTATATTTGTTCCAGTAGTTTCACGTCATGTTGTGTGAGTGCTCGGCCTAATCGCCTTCCAGCACTCACACGTTTTGTGTCGAAATGAGATCTCTTTCTTTTGCGCGCCATCCTCCAATTGTGATTCTTGGTCTTGCCTTGGTCGTCATGCCTGTAACGGGTCGATTAAACGCTCAGCGATCGCAAGCCCCCCATCATGTGTCGAGAACCGTTCAACAGCACTTGCATCCACATGAATCGGCCAAAGAGTTTCCTGCTCCGAGTGATGATGGGGCTGTGAGTGGTTCAGGAGAGCCGCCACGTCAGCCCCATCATCAACCTCGCCTTAATGCAGACATCTCATTGCCATTTGGTGTGGAGTTCTCGTTGCCGCCGTTACGTGCCTTTCAGCGTGCAATTGCTCCAGTTGAACCAGTTGGCTCATATGAGCTTGCTCAACTATTTGAAGGTAACAGCTATTCTCTTGTGGCTAAAGCTGTTGGTGCTGCAGAAGGCACGCGTACACCGTCAGGAGGATACACGCGATTCTTCAATGGACATACCGATCCAGGCAATGGAGTATGGAATTTGGGAACCTTTTCCTATCAGCATGGCGCGTCTTCGCCTGAAGAAGCAGACCGAAAACAGCTTCGTCGGCTGATGGGGCAGGCGTCTGATATCCGATATCGTGCAGCTCGAGCCAACGTTCATTTGGGCTTAGAGGAAGAGCTGAATGGTATCGACTTAGCCAATCAATCGCCATTGGCAGCGTTAGGAAAACCCGGCTATGCAGAATGGTTGGCCGAGGCCTATGAAAATGGACTGCGCGGGCAAGAGGCGATTCTTTGGGCACGGGTTCAAGGCTATTGGGATGTTGATAGAGGACGATGGAATGCTCCGGGGCTTGGTAACACAGAGCCATTGATTCGTCGGGATCAACATCGACGGATGCAAGCCGTTGCTCAGGCGATCGCCCAGAGTCCACTCAATACGCTAGCCAGCAACGACAATTCAACGCCTATTGTTCCGAATCCTCCTGAAGATGTTCAGGCCATACCCTCTCGGTCGTCTGATGAGCCAACGACTCAAAGCGGAGCAAGATCAAATTCTGGCGATCGCCACAGGGAATCATCGTCAGAAGCTTCTCCGTCTTCCGAGGATGGATTGTTGAACTTCCGTCTTTAGAACTCTGAATAAATTCCGAATTGAGATAGTTATTACCAGCTAAGCAAGAGCAGACATCCTTCTGTGGTGTTGATGTCTGTGTTTTATTTGCAGGTTGCGATCAATCATCACTGCGATACTAGACTCAAGTATGGACTGTACTAGACACTGAGAATTGACATTGAATCACTGACTATCCAATGACTGATATCATCTCGGTTTTGAAAGCAGACTATCAACAATTTCCCTACGATCAAACCTATGAGATTTATGCTGAGGACGTATATTTCAAAGACCCTTTGAACGAGTTTCGAGGATGCGATCGCTATCAACAAATGATCGGTTTTATTCAGCAATGGTTTACAAATCCTGTCCTCGATTTGCACGATATCTCTCAAACTGATCGCGATATTCGCACCGACTGGACATTGAGCTGGACCACGCCCTTACCTTGGAAACCTCGAATTTCGATTAACGGATGGAGCGAACTCCAGCTGAACGAAGCAAATTTGATTGTGTCGCACGTTGATTATTGGCACTGTTCGGTGTTTGACGTCATCAAGCAACATAATCCATTTCGTTAGCGAGTCTTCACCATGAACCATGTCCTCTCTATTGCTGTGTTGAGCTACCGCGCACCGTACATGCAATCATATGTTTACAGCCCTTCAAGCTCAGCAGGATTACCGTAAGAACTAGAGCCGAGATGGATAGTGATTTGAACTTTAGTGCGCTTTCGCCAACGGCCTATGCGGATGCACTCGGGCGTGAACAGTTCATGGACATGAGCATTCATGAAATGTGGCCGCGAATTCCGAGAATAGCGGGTCCAGCTTATCCAGTGAGCTGTCCGCCAGGTGATAACTTGATGCTGCACGCGGCGATTTACCGAGCCACCCCAGGCTCCATTGTGGTAGTAAACGCTGGCGACGTAGATTACGCCGTTTCGGGAGGAAACGTATGTGCGATCGCTCAACGACGAGGGATTGCAGGGTTTGTCGTCGATGGCGTGATTCGTGATGTGGCTGAAGTTCGAGAGGCGGCATTTCCAGTTTTTGCCCGAGGCGCAATGCCGATTCCAGGCAAGAAGGAAAAACTAGGGACCCTGAACCAGCCGATTGTCTGTGGAGGTGTCCAGGTTTCTCCGGGAGATATTGTTGTCGCTGATGAAGAGGGCATTGCTGTCATTCCATTTGCTCAAAAAGAAGCGGCTTGGGCGATCGCCAAGCAACGCACCGATCGTGATGAGAACCAGTCTCTAGAGGAGTGGGAGCGCAATCACCATGCCAAGATCGATCGGATTCTCAGCGACCTTGGCCTTGATACTGGTTCTTCGAATGGATAGATAGTGTTCGGCTGGTGCTGGTGGGTGTCTATGACTTTATCGATGTATCAGCTTTGCCGCAATCAACACAACCTTATAACCTTCCAGCTATAGCAATCTGAAAATAGGCTAGGACGTTTATGGCAGTTTGAAATTGCGTAAGTACAACAGCGGTAATGTGCACGGCGCTGTGGCCCACATTACCGCTATTAAAATGTAGCGCAGTATCATTTGGCCGCAATTGTTCGCTTCACTCGATGGAACGGGAGGGTATCGACATCAAAAATCTGCTCAACATAATGAAGCAGCTCCTCATCTTGGAACAGCTGCCAAAATTCATCGACTTGATTAAACACTCCCCATCGATCTAAGACCTTTAGCTCGGATGCTTTACCATCGTGGGCTTGACCATCAAAAGAACTGCCTCCACCATAGTCTTTGACCCGTTCTCTTCCTGCATCAGTAAACGTGAATCCAAGCTGGTCTGCAATTTTCTGCCGGTAACCCACATCGCGATGCCACTTATTGAAGTTAATACACAGCTTGTTGTGGTTTAGAAAATCAGTTTCTTTTAACCATTCCTTTGCATAGGATTTCCACATTTGAAGGGTTAGCGACGCGCTCGAATCTGTCAATCTGGCCATATTTGACTTCAGTTGACTCGCCAGGAGATTGAACGGATCTCTCAAAATCAACACATCAAAACGAGTTGCAGAGATGCCGACGTAAGTATCGTGAAAGGCTTCAAATCGCTTTGAGCAAATCTCTTCAAGACGCTGATCTTCGTAACTCAGCATTAACAAACTCTTTGGAATAAAATTTCCAGCCGCTTCTCGGCGTAGGTCAGGCTTTTTATAGTGAGTGTAGAGAAATTGATACGGATTTCTCCCCGCAGGTGGGTGATTGATGTGCCAGACGTTATCGGGATGTTGGGCACGTATCCATACAATAACGGCGTGGTTCCCGGTGCGACGTAGGCCTACAACTCGAATTTCCTTCTGATTAACAATGGATGTTGGTCGAGCGATCGCATTTTTGCACCATCGCCAATAATTTGAAGACTCTTGGACTAAAAAATGCTTCTGTTTTCTAGCATGATCAATGACTGGACGTAACCAATTCATTCGCTTGTGAGCCTCAATGACAGATGGGTAATATGGCAATACGCGTAGAGTTTGGGGCAATTGTTTTTGGAAAGCCTCGCGTCGCGAAGCTTTCCAAAAACAATTGGTTTTACTTAAGCGCGTAGCGATTACCAAATTTGGAGGGATTTATTTGCCGAGGTCGTAAGATTTGTCTACTTTTCACGCTCCAAAACATGGCATACCGATAGAGTACCCAGCTAGATCTGCGCCATTAACTGGCTAAGGTTTCAACCAGGCTCATGACGAGCAATCCGGTTACTAAGCCGACGGAGCCGCTATTGAGTCGCTTAAGGTTCAGCTCTGGCAGCAGCTCGTGAATCACAACAAACAGCATCATGCCAGCTGCGAGAGCCATCCCAGTTGAAACGATCGCCCCTCCAAATTCTGCAATGCCAATTCCCATCAAGCTACCCAGTGGTTCAAGCCATCCGGAAAGACCTGCTGCTATCCAGGAAACGCCAATGCCGTATCCCAATTCGCGAAGCGCAAGTGCCACCATCAAGCCTTCGGGAATGTTTTGCAGACCCACACCAATGGCAACACTCAAATCTTCAGTTGATGCAGTACTGAGGCCAACGGCCAATCCTTCGGGAAAGTGGTGGAGGGCGATCGCCAACACAAACAACCAGATGCGACGCCCATGGGCAGTCTGTTTAGGGCTGGCGGTCTCAGCATCTGTTGTTGTTTCAGGAACGATAGATTCTAGGCCGTAGAGCAGCACCCCACCGATCAATAGGGCGATCGCCACCAGTCCATATTGGGTAACGGGATAACGGGAATCATGGGCTAAATCTAATGCAGGTAGGAGTAATGAGAACGCTGCTGCGGATACCATCACTCCTCCACCAATGCTAAGCAACAGAGTTTTCCAGCGATCGCTTAACGTTGAGGTGAAGAGAATTGGAATCGCACCAACTCCCGTTCCTAAGCTGGCGATCGCACTCGCCGTTACACCGCTGGGTAACCCCTCATGAATCATGTCCTGCGGCAGCAGATGGGAAAGTTGTTCCATAGCACCACCTCAACTGAAATCGACACACTTTCTAATCAACTCGACGCGCTTAGTCGTACTCGTTATGAGTTTAATCTTAGCGTCTATTCATGATTGAGTGTGAGAATCGTCTGAGAACGGAGGCGTGCTGTTTATCTCAACTTATCGCCTCCAAATCGGTTGGCATAAGAGAGATATGCTGTGTCAGATCAACGCCAGCTTAATACATCCTCAACCTTGATGTCCCAATTGATATCTGGCAGAACGGGTAGATGTGCTTGCCCGGTCAGTAATGATAATGGTGTGGCTTGGGAAGAACTTGTATCGTTCCAGAAGGCCATGATGGTTTCTTCGTCAACGTCGATTAGCCAACCGATTTGCGTTCCTTCTCTCAAGCAAGCTTGAATTTTCGAAATAACCTTAGTCGTGCTTTGGTCAGGTGATAGGATTTCGATCATCCAGTCGGGTGAGCCTTGTAGAGGCTCATTCCCCAACGGCAGTCGATCATTGCGCACAACCGCGACATCTGGCACGACAGAGTTTTGACTCAACACACATCGAAGTTCAGGAAACGCTTCGTAAGCACTTTCTAGCGCATCAATAGAAGAAACTAGACGTTTCTGTAAGCGGCTGTGGTGCAGCGTTGGCATGGGTTTTTGAATTGAAATTCCATCCAATAGCTCCCAGGCTGGCGACGCTTCGATATTGGGAAGTGCTAAAAAATCTTGAAGGGTTAGCCGTTGAACTGCAAGCGTCATAGAAATGTAAGGAGACAGAACTTATCGTTATGTGGTTTCTTCTATGGTACGAGGCGGACTGAAAATGTGATAGCTGATCCGAAAGCAATTAATTTCTCCCCATTCTCGCATTTTCACGTCAACCACTTATCAGCTGCTCAGACTAAGGTCAGATTCTGATTCTGCGCCCATCGGAAAAGGCAGGATCTATGAGGCGCGGCGGGCGGCCGCCCGCCGCGCCTTATGGAAATGTATTAAATGCGGCAGGCTTGTGTAAGTCGTGAAAGTCAAGTGAAAGAAACACTTCAAGTCGTAGTGTCATTGCATCTAGTGGGACCTATTGCCAGCCGTCTGCTGCCGTGCTCACAACTCGCTTCAAGTCGGGTGTGAGTTCAACCGTATAGTCAAATGGTGAGCTACCGGACCCAATTTGGGTCATTCGGGTTCCATTGGGGTTCCGAGGCCCAAACCATGACTGGGCTTGAACAACCAGATTACCCGCCGCATTAAGGCTCACATCCTCAACGACCAAGGTATTGCTCTTTCCGCTATTGAGTATCGCTGAGAGATAGACAGCATCTAACAGTTCGCCGGTTGATGGATCAATCCGAGCGAGAACTGAAATTTTTGCTCCCCCGCCTGAACCGTAGCTCTTCAACCACGACTGCGTTGCATCTTGACTTGCCCGCCGAAAATCTTCACTTGGCGTTCCCTGAGTGCCATCCGTGCTGAAGACGGCATAGAGATCTTGACCACTCCAGAAGAGGCCATAGCCTCGGCTATCGGCTCCTGTCATTTCATAGTCTGTCTTCACCCAATTGTTATTTGGATTTTGGCTATCGAAGCTAACGATAATCGGGTCTTGATTGTTCGATGACACCTGGCGATATCCAATGTAGATAGAGCGGCTGCCGATGGTAAGGGTTGAACCCCCTAGACTTGCGATGTCTGTTTCAGAGGCACTGTTGCTGAATCGAACAGTAGAATCGGCGAAAGACGACCGGCTGCGTGATGCTGGATTCGGATTGGGTGACGCTGGATTGGGATTCGGTTCAGTCGCTTGAGCGGCAAAGTCATCCGCGTTGATTGTTGTGCTGTCAATGTTTTCTAGAATTAGCAGGTATTCACCCGTTCCTTGGTGCTGAATGATGGTGTCGTTGCTTCGTTGCCCTGTGCCTTGACGAATGATGAGGGCATTAACGCTAATATCTTCAAGTTCAATGGTGTCTCGCCCGTTTTGAAACCGCTTGACAACATCCGCTTTGCCAAGGGTTGAGTGTCCGTCTCCTAGGCGAGTGATAATGGTGTCATTGCCGTTGCCGCCTTGGTAAATATCTTTTCCTTTGCCCCCATCAAGTCGGTCGCGCCCTCCGCCACCAATGAGGCGATCGCGTCCGCTGCCTCCAACCAATCGATCATTGCCGCTGCCCCCTTTGAGGCGATCGTTCCCCCGCCCTCCGATCAGTTGGTCTTGCTTACCTCGACCAATAAGAATGTCATTTCCGTTGAGGCCGCGGAGCGTATCGGCACGATTGGTTCCACGCAGGCGATCGCTACGGCGAGTGCCTCGAATCGTTGCTTGACTCGATAGAGTCGCACGAGTGCGTCGGGTATCACGTGAGAAGACGACAGTATCACCCGTTAAATGATCGTCTTCATGAAGGTGATCTATGGAATGTAGTTCAGGGTCAGAAGCATCTAACATACTACTGGTTGTTGATGTGGAGGTAGGTACAGCAACGATATTGGCTGACGCAGCTGAGGCGATCGCCGTGTTGTTTCCTGACAGAAGTACATCATCCGTAGAATTGATAAGGCGGGTATTTGAGTCGATCATTGAGCTTCTCCCATGAAATGGTACGTTCAGTGCAACGATGAAAATGGGTCGAGGCTCCCAAGGGGTGTCATTGATTCACACCAGAAGGGTTTCAGGCCAGCATGTTCAGGCCCGTTTGAATCAAAACAGTAGAGTGTGCAGCCCTTGTCTAAGGCAACAGAAAGGAAATTGATGATAGTCCCTGATCGTTAGCGGAACCGAATGTCACCGAATCAGACATTCACAATCGATAGCGAAGGGTAGATGTCAATTGTTCAATGGGCCGTGTTTAGTAGGCCTTATTTACTGTCAGTGCCAGCATTGAGGTAAGACCATCAATGCTTAACAGAAATGCGTTAGCTTTCAGCGCAGTCACCTGAGGTCGCCTGAGTGTTTTGCTTCGCAGGCTGCTCAGATCCGCAATCATCCATTCAGATTGCGGGCTTTCTCGCTTCAGCGTCACTCCTCATACCATGACATCTGAAATGCTTCGGTTCATCAGGATAAATCATGAATTTTGAAGTACGCTTCATCCTTCCATCATGATTAGGTGTCGGTGCTTGGATGACGCTGTTATGAATGGTGACCGCTTCCGGCTTTAGGGTTCAAATTATTTCGGTTTACCGATTCATGTGAGAGAAACGATAGTAAATTGGTAGGTACTCATCTTTTGATGCTTTTGGCGATCGCTATGGTTAGCTTAGCCATGACGCAGATATGTTTGTTGGAGTGCTAGACGTTCCCTAAGGTTGATGACTACAGCGATATTTCCAAGCTGTATGAGTGTGTTGAGCAGTGGATGTTTATCAATTAAATTGTCTGACGCTTAACAACTGATGCTTAACATTCTTGTGTATTGGTTCAGAATTATTCTTTTTAGGCTTAAATTGTGTTGACTCAGGGTGATAATCGTCGAATGATCCGATATGAATCTTGGGTGATGGGGCGTGCTCGCCGTTCGGTCCTCTGTTCTCCATTTGAGATGCCATTGTTGGCAGCGATGCAGCAACATGGAGTCAGCTTAAAATCGATCGCTGGGAATAATGGTACTGACAACGGTTATACATGCAAGCCGTTGACCGAAGTCAGCGCCGAAAATTCACTAATGTGGTTGCTTCGAACTGGGGTCTTACGTCGAGAAGTGGATGGTCAAGGCTTGACTGACAGCTTTCGCCTGACGCCGCTTGGCCGTCAATTGGTGGAATCCTGGCAAAAGGACGATAATTCGTTTGGTAAACCATCCTGGTTTGACTATGCACGCGATGCATTAAGTCGATGGCTGCGCCTGCCAGACTGGCTGCAATAACTGACGGTTAACGGTCACAATTGACGCGTAAATACCCTTCTCAGCAAACCTGCACATGATTGAGTGGATTCATGATGATAGTTGAATGCTCAGATAATGAATGCTCAGATAATGGGCCTGATTCTGATTGGGATGATAGCGGCGTGTCGTCGAACCGCTCAGTTTTGCTTGGTGTCTTAGCGTATTACGTTGTGCTTGGAGGGTTTTAATGAAAGCCATAATGGTCGTCGGAACAACCTCCCATGCAGGAAAATCATTCCTGACATCT
>JBCBLF010000009.1:0-36054 GCA_038520475.1 Cyanobacteria bacterium J06627_8 | reverse complement strand
GTTGAAGCCTCAAGGTGACCAAACGTCTCAGGTGATTATCGGAGGCCGTGCGGTGGGGCATGTGTCTGCTGCTGATTACTATGAACAGTATTTTGATGTGGGTTGGCAGGTGATTCAGAAGTCTCTCCAAAAGCTGAGTGACGAGTTTGATTTGTTGGTGTGTGAAGGGGCGGGTAGTCCGGCTGAGGTTAATCTCAGGCATCGTGACTTGACGAATATGCGAGTTGCCAAGTATCTCAATGCACCAACAATTCTTGTTGTTGATATTGACAGGGGTGGCGCATTTGCTCACGTCGTCGGAACGTTAGAGTTGTTAGAACCTGACGAACGGGCGCTCGTCAAGGGAATTGTTATCAATAAATTCCGAGGACAGCGATCGCTCCTTCAATCGGGAATTGATTGGCTTGAAGAGCGGACAGGAATTCCAGTCATCGGGGTGATTCCATGGTTGGATCAACTGTTTCCAGCCGAAGATTCACTCTCGTTATCCGAACCCTCGTCCTCCCGAAATAAACAAGCAGACTTGACCGTTGCCGTCATTCGATTGCCTCGTATTTCTAACTTTACTGATTTCGACCCACTGGAAGCTGAGTCAACAGTCAATCTGAAATATGTGGGCCTCCGCGAAAAACTCGGTTATCCAGACGCCGTCATTCTTCCTGGGTCAAAAACCTCCATTGCTGATTTGATTGATTTGCAGCGCACGGGCATGGGCGAAGCGCTCCAGGAGTATGCAGCAGCGGGCGGAACTATTTTGGGTATCTGCGGCGGATTTCAAATTATGGGCCAGATGTTGGCTGACCCAGAAGGTGTAGAGGGCCACGAAGGTCGTTTTAAGGGCTTGGGTTTGGTTCCGCTGAAAACGGTCATCACAAAACAGAAAATTGCACGCCAGCGACTGGTCACATCCAATTATCCACAGATGGGCCTACCTGTCTCTGGTTATGAGATTCATCAGGGCCGTAGTCAGCTCATACGCCCAGAGCTGAAAGAGGGTGAAGAAATGCCATACAAAGCCATGTTTGATGACATGAATCTTGGCATTGTTGATTCAACGCAATCCATTTGGGGAACCTATCTCCACGGTATTTTTGACAATGGACCTTGGCGGCGCGCTTGGCTCAATCGCTTGCGCAAGCAGCGTGGTTTGAATTCGTTGCCGACAGGAATTGCAAACTATCGAGAACAGCGCGAAGTCTCGTTAGATTCTCTTGCTGATGTGGTTGATGCATACCTAGTGATGACGCCAATCTTAGAAGCTTTAGATCAATAAAGATCAATAAAAAAGTTCGTTAAACTGGACAACATGAGTTTCATCATTGCTTTATGTCAGTCCAAGTACATTTTTTACCTGATGACGTCACAGTTGAGGCACGTGCGGGAGAGCCTATTTTACAGGTTGCATCTCGGGCGGGCATTGATATTCCAACCGGATGCTTGATGGGCTCTTGTCATGCCTGTGAAGTGGAGATTGATGGAGGACAGGTGATTTGCTCGTGCATCTCTGCTGTTCCTGCAGGAACTGAGCGATTTACAATCAACCTCTATGTGGACCCGACGTGGTAGCGGTATCGATGGCTGTAGCTATCGGCACCTTTGTAAGTAATGTGATGAATGAAGAGTTCTGTGGTAAATTCTCTTAACTCGCTGTCTCACCGAGCGGCGATCGCCCTAGGCAGTAATTTAGGCGATTCTCAAACGATTATTAGCGGAGCACTTCAAGCCCTCCGTGACCATCCAGGGATTCAGCTTGAAGCATATTCTCGCTGCTATCAAACTCCTGCTGTGGGGCCTCCTCAGCCTGACTATCTCAATGCATGTGCCGTGTTGAGGACGCACTTAACCCCTCGTGCTCTTCTTCATTGTTTGCTTGATATCGAAGCACGGTTTGGGCGAGAGCGGCGAGAGCGTTGGGGGCCTCGTACACTAGATCTAGATTTGCTGTTATTCGATAATGATGTCGTAGAGGAGCCTGGACTGATGATTCCTCATCCTCGCATGACCGAGCGAGCTTTCGTATTGGTTCCTCTTTGTGATGTCGCCTCTGATTGGATGCATCCGACGACAGATCAGGCGATCGCCCAGTTGGCGGAGCTGGTTGACCGTTCGGGTATCTCAGTGGTTCACTCCACTACGTCCTGGCCCGAGCCAACTCATTCGATTGAACCCTCTAGTCAATGCTCGCTCTAGCTTCTGTGGATTGCTGATGTCGGTGAACTCTTGCTAGGGCCAATGAGCTACATGACATCCTGCGAGCAGTTTAATCTGCAGGGGGCTCCTCGCTAATTGATACGGACACGACTTTTATTGATACGAATATTACTTTTATTGATATTGTTACTCACTATGCCTTTGCAGCCAGAACCCGCAACTGTTCTCAAACAAAAACTCTTCTATCAGGGACGAAAATTTAGCTACAACGTCAATCGTCTACGTCTGCCAAACGGAGTTGAAGGTGATTGGGAATGTATTCAACACCCAGGTGGAGCCTTAGCTGTCCCTGTGACACCAGACGGTAAGCTGGTGCTTGTTCGACAATATCGGTTTGCTGCACAGGGTCGTCTCCTGGAGTTTCCTGCGGGTACAGTTGAAGTTGATGAAGACCCAGCACTGACCATTAAGCGCGAAATTGAAGAAGAAACAGGATATCGAGCCCATCAATGGAAAACGCTTGGGCAATTTTTTCTCGCTCCTGGATATTCAGATGAGATTATTTATGCGTTCCTTGCGGAAGATCTAGAGAAGCTAGACGTTCCTCCTCAGCAGGATGAGGATGAAGACATTGAAGTTGTCCATATGACATTTCAAGAACTTGAACAGGCCATTCTGGATGGAGAGCCGGTTGATGCTAAATCTATTGCAAGCTTCGTGCTAGCGCGTCCTTTCTTACAGTAGCCCGATGAAGGTGGTTGCCAGATAAGGTTTATGGCGATCGCCTTGCACAACTATCGGATGCCACTGACTTTCCCTGATTGTGCTGAGTTGCCTGAAGAAGACCTCGCCACATTGAGCATCAAGACGGGAATCAGTGAGACGGTTTAGCAACATTGTGAACGGTTTCACCGTCGGATTTTAGGTTCCCAGTTTTGAACTGTTTTGCCCCTTGTTTACGCTTGAGCAGGTTGCCCCATCTCAATCCCTGCTGACTGACGCACATTTCTCATGATGACGTTGAATTCAATATGTCTGACTTAATTCTTTTTTGGCATCGCCGAGATCTGCGGATTGCCGACAATGTTGGTTTATCTGCAGCACGACAACAGAGCCCAAAGGTTATAGGGTTATTTTGCATCGACCCCAACATTCTTGAACGTGATGATGTTGCACCTGCACGAGTTTCGTTTATGTTAGGCAGTCTGCGGTGTTTGGGTGATCGATATCGCGAAGTTGGCAGCGATTTAATTATTGTCAAGGGTTCCCCTGAGCAAGCCATTCCAGCGATCGCTGAGGCATTATCGGCTCAAGGAGTGTATTGGAATTGGGATGTTGAACCCTATGCGAGAAAACGGGATGACGCTGTTCGCGAAGCGCTGGAGCAAAAGGGCGTCCAGGTTCATACCAATTGGGACCAGTTGCTGTTCGCCCCTGGGGAAGTCTTAACGGGCTCGGGGGACCCCTACAAGGTATACACTCCCTTTTGGCACAATTGGAATCGGAAAGCCAAAGATGCACCCGTTGAACCGCTACATGATGCAGAGGGCCTTAGCAATCACGAGAAATCGGCTGCAAAAAAAGCTGGGGCGATCGCCCTACCCTCACTTGCTGATCTTGGTTTCACGTGGGATTATCCTCTCCTTCTTGAACCTGGTGAAGAAGCTGCTCGGCAACAGCTCGAAGCGTTTTGTGATGGCGATCGCACCATTACCGAGTATGACGATCAGCGCAATTTTCCCTCCATTCCTGGAACATCAATGCTGAGTGCGGCGTTAAAGTTCGGCACCATCGGCATTCGCACGGTTTGGGAAGCCGCATCAGGTGCGCTCAGTCATAGTCGCAGTGACGAAACCCATCGCAATATTCAAACCTGGCATCAAGAACTCGCCTGGCGGGAGTTTTATCAGCATGCGATGTATTTTTTCCCGACCCTAGCGGATGGACCCTATCGAGATACGTTCAAGGATTTTCCGTGGGATAACAATGAGGATTTGTTTGGAGCCTGGTGCAATGGGCAAACAGGCTATCCCATCGTCGATGCTGCGATGCGTCAGCTCAATGAAACAGGATGGATGCACAATCGGTGTCGCATGATTGTCGCGAGTTTTCTCACCAAAGATCTAATTATTGACTGGCGTTGGGGCGAAAAGTATTTTATGCAGACGTTGTTCGACGGAGACCTATCGGCGAACAACGGAGGCTGGCAATGGAGTGCCTCGAGTGGCATGGATCCGAAGCCGCTGAGAATTTTTAACCCTTCGAGTCAGGCACAAAAGTTTGATCGCGATGCTGAATATATCCGCCATTGGCTTCCCGAAATTCGTCGTTTGGATACCGATATGCTTGTCACTGGCAAGATTCCTGACGACGAGTGCGATCGCTGTGGCTATCCAACCCCGATTGTCGATCATAAGAAACAACAGGCAACCTTCAAACAGCTCTACAAAGAGCAAAAGGAACGCGTTTGATGCTGAATAATCTGTCTCGGTGATTATCAATCATGACCTCATCTGAACACATGCTATGGGGCGATCGCCATCAACAAAAAGATGCGCTTCGACAACGCATTTGGGCAGATCTGAACCAGGCGGGATTAACCGTTCGAGATCCGGTCGGGCACATTCCGAACTTCAAAGGAGCAGATGCTGCCGCTGCTCGGTTAGCCGAATTATCTGCGTGGCGATCGGCTCAGGTGGTGAAATGTAACCCAGATTCTCCTCAGACTCCGGTTCGGCTTCGAGCCTTGCAAGAGGGGAAACGGCTGTACATGGCTGTGCCTCGCCTCAGCCGAAAGAAATGCTTTGTCGAACTCACCGCAGAAGGCTTGCGCGAGAAAGGTGTGCCCCTCGACAAAGCTGCAACCATGCGAAATGCTCTGATTCATGGAAACTTGGTCGGGTTTGATGAAATGCAGCCCATTGATGTCGTGATTGTGGGCTGTGTTGCGGTGAGCCCTGATGGTGGACGCACCGGGAAAGGGGCTGGATTTGCAGACCTAGAACTGGCAATGATGGCAGAGTTTGGATTGGTGAGTGCCGAAACTTGCATCATCGCAACTGTCCACGATCGCCAAATTGTCGAGAATTCTGAGCTACCGCTAGAGTCTCACGACTGGCCGCTCGATTGGATTGTGACACCAACTCAAGTCATCGAAACTCATACTCAGCATCCTCGTCCATCTGGACTCGATTGGGATCACGTGCAGCCCGATCAGCTCAAGACAATTCCAATTCTGAAACAGCTCAACAAAGGTCGCTCGATTCCAGGTCTGGATGTGTAGCGCGACAGAAAGGCGATCGCTTCAATACCACGAATGTTTCGTCTGCATTCCGTTTAATTGCATTTTCCCTAGAATTTTCATGCTGTCGTACATAAGGCAGACGATCGCGCTGTAAAGCCATGTTCATTGAGTGCACGGACCGCTGCTTGATAGTCCTGTACCCTAAACTGAGCACCGAGGCGAACACACTGCCGCTGGTGATTGGCGCTGATCATCGCCACGACCGGAATCTTGCCGTGTCCGGACTCGTCTTGGTGCGATCGCAAAATATTCCGGAGGCGATGTTGCTGAGCAATATCACCTGCAATCTGCGGGTTTAGTTCGACCATCACCATCTGAACCTCTTCAATGGGTTCAGCATCATCCACGATGATTTGAGTGCGATCGTCGCGACTGCGATCGATCTTGCCCCAGATCATGAGTCGGGCATCTGGCAAAATATAAGGCCCAACGCGAGCAAAGATTTTAGGAAAGACAACGCCTTCTGCTTTTCCAGTCAGGTCTTCCATTTCAACAATGGCCATGCGATCGCCTTTCTTCGTCATAATCGGCTTGACCATCGTCAACATGGCGATCGCACTCAGCGTCACGTTATCAGCATGTTCATCGAGATTGCCTAAGCTAATGGGTGCGAGAATACGGGATGCTTGTTGTACCGACTTTAGCGGGTGATCGGAAATGTAGAAGCCAAGAAGTTCTTTTTCAAGTCGTAGCTTTTCTTGAGGTGGAAAGTCTTCTACTGGAGGAGCCTTCGGAGCAGACTCAAATCCACTCGTGTCAGAACTGTTTGTGTCAGTGCTGTTGTCGCCACCGAGCATCATGTCAAACAGGTTGCCTTGACCAATTTCTCTATCTTTCGCACGAGACTGCGCCCAATCCAGCACCATCTCTAGGTCATGCATGAGTTGGTTTCGATTGGGGTCAATGTCGTCAAAGGCTCCTGATTGAATCAATGCTTCTAACGCTCGTCGGTTGACAACCCGAGCATCAATGCGATCGCATAAATCGGCTAAGGACTTAAAGTTGCCCTCCTGTCGAGCGTGAATCAGGTGCTCAATTGCGCCTTGTCCCACATTTCGCACCGCAGACATGCCAAACAAAATGCTCTGGCCGATGGGTGTGAAGTCAAAGCCTGACCGATTAATATTAGGCGGCAGCACCTCAATACCCATGCTTAAGCAATTGGCAATGTGCATCTGTACCTTGTCTTGGTCACCACTGTTCGCAGACAAGAGGGCTGCCATGTACTCCACTGGATAGTTCGCTTTCAGATAGGCCGTTTGATAGGTCACATAGGTGTAGGCCATGGAGTGAGACTTGTTGAAGCAATATTCTGCGAATTTGATCATCTGATCAAACAACTCTTCCGCAGTTTTCGGCTTCACGTTGTTTTTCTTTGCCCCTTCGATGAAAATACCGCGATGCTTTTCCATCTCCTTGATTTTCTTCTTACCCATGGCCCGTCGGAGCAGGTCTGCTGAGCCGAGAGAATAACCGGCCATATCCTGAGCAATTTTCATGATTTGCTCCTGAAAGACCATGATGCCGTAGGTTTCTTTGAGAATAGGCTGAAGAATTTCGTGGGCATAGTCGATTTGCTCTCGCCCATGCTTTCGGTTGATGAACTTAGGAATCAGGCCCGCATCGAGCGGTCCCGGTCGATAAAGAGCCAATACCGAGGAGATATCATCAAGGCCCGACGGCTTCAGGTCTCGTACGATTTGCCGCATTCCTGACGACTCTAATTGGAAAATACCGCCCAGTTCTCCCCGTGACAGCAGCCCGAAGGCTTCGGGGTCATCCATTGGGATGCCATCTGGATCAATGTCAATGTTGCGAGTCTCCTTCACCAAATCGATAGTTTTCTGAATCATCGTGAGGTTTTTTAACCCCAAGAAATCCATTTTCAGGAGGCCCATGGCCTCGACGTCTTCCATGTAGTACTGGGTGATGACCGCGCCATCATTGTTTCGCTGCAGCGGCACCACTTCATCCAGTGGGTCTTTTGAAATGACGACTCCTGCAGCGTGGACCCCATAGGTTTTGTTGGTTCCCTCAATGCGAATCGCCATGTCGATCCAGCGGCGATAGGTTACGGTTGTCCCCGGGACCGTTTCGCCACTGTCATATTTCTCTTTGAATTCGAGGGCTTGGGTGTCCTCTGAAATCATCACCTTTAGCTTGGCTGGCTTACCCCGTGCAACGGGTATGAGCTTGGCCATTTTGTCAGAATCACCGTAGGGCACATTCAACACCCGCGCCACATCTTTCAGTACCGCTTTTGATGTCATTCGGTTGAAGGTGATGATCTGAGCTACGCGCTCTTTGCCATACTTTTCCGTCACATATTGAATGACTTCGTCTCGCCGCTCGATGCAGAAGTCCGTGTCAATATCTGGCATTGATTTCCGTTCTGGATTGAGAAATCGCTCGAAGAGGAGGCCGTGATGCACAGGGTCAATGTTGGTGATGCCCATAGCGTACGCAACGAGCGACCCTGCGGCAGACCCTCGGCCGGGACCCACCGGAATGTTATTCTCCCTTGCGAATCGGATGTAATCCCAGACCACCAAAAAGTAGGTGGGGAATCCCATCTGAATCATCATGTCAATTTCGTATTCGAGGCGATCGCGATAATCTTGATTCACCTCTTCATAGTTATCTGCTCGCATGCGCTTCACAAGCCCTTCTCGCGCCACGTGAGCCATGTAATCTTCAGCTCCATCAAATTGAGCTGGAATCGGGAAGTCTGGAATCCGAGGTTTTCCCAGCAGGCCGTCATAGCCCTCAATTTTGTTCGCGACTTCGAGGGTATTGGCGATCGCCTCATCAATCACATCCTGAGGCAAATGGTCGCGAAAGAGCTTCCGCATTTCATCGGCAGACTTGAGGTATTCAGTCCCCGTGTAGCGTAGGCGCTTATCTTCGGTAATCAGCTTCCCCGTTTGGATGCAAAGCAACGCATCATGGGCTTCAACGTCGTTGCAGGAAATATAGTGAGAATCGTTGGTGCAAACGATTTTGATATCCAGCTCTCGGGCAATTTTGACGATTTCAGGATTAACGATGCGCTCCTCTTTGAGTCCGTGATCCTGAATTTCTAAATAATAATCATCACCGAATACATCCTTGTACCACTGTGCTACACGTCGCGCGACATCTGGGCGCTTTTTCAAAATTGCTTGGGGAATTTCACCGCCCAGACAAGCGCTTGTCATGATCAGTCCGTCATGGTACTGCTCAATCAAATCTTTATTGATGCAAGGACGTGCAAAGATTCCTTTGCCCTGCATGCCGTCTAGGTTTGAAAGTGTAGTGAGCTTCACCAGGTTCTTGTAGCCCTGGGTATTTTTCGCCAAGACGACCTGGTGATAACGAGGACGGCGCTGATTTTGAGTGATGTCGCCGTTGATGACATACATCTCATTGCCAATGATGGGCTTGACTGGCTTGTCTTTGCAAACCTTCAGCAACTCAATGGCTCCATACATAACCCCATGATCGGTCAGGGCGATCGCCGGCATCCCCAATGCTTCAGCTTGCGCGATCAAATCGGGTAGCTGACTCGCTCCATCCAGAAGGCTATAGTCACTATGAATATGTAGGCCAACAAACGACATAAGACTCAAACCACACACAAGATTTGAGTAAAGAGTAACCGATCTATAGCGTGATAGCTACTTTTATTTACACTTAGAACTCTATATCTGGTGATGCCCACACGAAGTTACGGTTCATGAATAAGGATGCAGATATAGAAGACTAGGGCAAAACCTAACAGTGTTTAGAGGAAAATATTTAGAACTATTGTACCATTCCGTGCGGTGAGACTTGCCTCGGAAATGTCATTCAGCTTTTCGCGATCGTCTCTCATCGTTTGACCGCTTCTTTAGGGACACGCTCTCGGATTCGGGAGCATATAGTCCCTTTTCGGTGATGATATCAACTGGGCAATTCAATAAGTTTTGTAGTTCCATAAGCAACCCGCCCAAATCGAAGAGACTCCGTCCGGGTTCAACATCGACTAAAAAAACGACATCGCTGGCATCTTCGCGTCACAGAACCAAAAATGCGAACGTTGTCCGCACCGAATTGTTTAGCAAGCTGGAGAATAGTCTCTCGATTAGCTTGCAGTTGTTCTTCGATACCCACGTTACAGCGGCTCTAAAACTCACACACTCAATTCTAAGGCGTTCACTTGGCTTATGAATGATATTGGAGACAAGCGCTTGCCTAGCGCTACCAGATCCACGGTAATAATCGGCTGCTCTGAGCTTGATAATCTGTGAAGCCAGGATATTTTGCTGACATCGACTGTTCTTTTTGATGAATGCGCTGAATATAGAGAGCGAGGATAACGAGGGGAAGGATGAATGCCCATGGAGAGCCAGCAACGACGCTAAAGCTGGTATAACGCATCAAGTCGCCCAGGTAATTGACGTGTCTTACCGATCGCCAAATTTCGTCGTTAACGAGTCCTGCGCCCATGCTTTTCGCAGTCATCTTCTGTACATCGGCACTGGCATTGATTAGGCTGCCGAAAATGTAGAGCGGAAGGGCGATCGCCACAGTGGTGTAGCCGATTGGCTGCTGATTTGTAAATGCGAAATAGCCAGGCAGCGCATAGAATACGCCGACGAACAGCAGGATTGAAATAAGCGTGGCTAGATTTGTTTTCTCAGTGAATAGCTGCTGACGCCGTTTGGGAAATAGCCATTGTTCCAAGAGCCACCAGGTGCAGTAACTCACATGTAGACATAGGTAAATGATCTGCCTAAGGTCTTGAATACCATAACCAATAGACAGGACAACCAGGCACACGATCGTGAGAATTTTCGCCAGGTTGATAGCGTCCATTTGGGTTAACTCAAAGCCAGGTTGCTGGGTATTTGTTGTCATTGAGTGAATCTAATGTGAACGAAGGATAGATGTCAGAACGGATGCAAGTCCATTACCTGCCGTGCAGTGTCGCGAGTGGTGGACAGCCCGCTGCCACTCGCAACACTGCGTAAAGCCTAGATATGTTGTTAAGCAGCTTCTACTGATAGTGTAGGTCGACTAATCGGTTAGAGGCAGGGGTAAATGAGCTAAGACTCAGCAGGTGGGGTTGGCAAAACCACCAGTTCGCTAATGTCAACGCTAGGTGGTTGCGACAGTGCAAACAAAACCGTTCGAGCAACATCATCTGGGCGGAGTGCATCAGGTTTCGGATCATCAAAAAACGGTGTATCCACCATCCCTGGTTCAATTAGAGTGACTCGTACGCCGGTTCCGCGCATTTCTTCTCGCAAATTGTAGCCAATGGCAGAGACGGCCCATTTCGACGCAGAATACATGGAGCCTCTCAACGTTTTACGCCCTGCGATCGACCCCGTGATGATGACATGACCCTTTGATTTCTTAATCTCTTCAAGACTGGCCCGTAGAGTGTAGGCCACACCAAGAATATTCGTATTGACAATCTGCTGCCAAGATTCAACCGGAGCACCTGAAAACCCACCCGGTTCACCTCCGCATCCTGCATTGGCAAACACAGCATCAAGGCTTCCAAACGCCGTTACAGCTTCATCAACAAGCTTTTCCTGTGCTGAATAGTCAGTTACATCGCAGGAAACTGTTCGAATATTGTCAGAGCTGATTTCTCTAGCCAACTTATCCAATTTCTCAGTTGATCGGGCTGCCAGGACGAGATTGAAATTTTGGGTTGCAGCCTGCCGAGCTGTTGCAGCGCCGATACCCGTAGATGCGCCTGTAATCAGTAAGGTTTTAGAAGTGGACATGATAAGACTCCCAGTATCTCGAACATTCAAGCATCACCCTAGTCCAACCATCACGATGCACCAAACAGAGACCACCCTTTCGACTTAGCGTAGGGATTTGGAGGTAGGGCCTTGTCCGCTGGACGGATTCCAAAAAGATATCTTGTCTCTATTTCGGAAGAGGTCTCTACTACCGCACTAAAGTGGTGTGAGGTGCCGGTATAAGAGGCGTCAGTGAATTAAAGAGCTGGACTTGGGTTCAGTATTTTAGACATTGTTAACGTAATCAGGGAATCAATGACATCGTCTCAGCAGCTTGACATGTTTTCTACCCAACAGCCTTCCACAGCATATGGTTGGTTGGGAACTGTCATGGATTTTATTCAGCTACCGTCTGCAACTTGGCTTGAGCAGATGGTCTCGCAGTATCAGCGGTTATATCGACAGCGACCCACTCACACTCAACTCCAGGCTTGGCAAGATACTGCGATGGTCTTGTCCGCAGCGCTCATACAGCCCCATCAGCAAGAATGGATGTTGATTTTTGAATACGAACTTCCCCGTGAAGGAGGCCGTCGCCCAGATGTAATCCTGCTTGCAGATGAACAGATTTGGGTGTTGGAGTTCAAGCAAAAGTCGGCGATCGCCGCTGCTGACTTAGACCAAAGTGCTGCCTATGCCCGAGACCTCAAAACGTATCATCCAGGCTGTCGCGATCGCTTGGTGATTCCTCTGCTTGTGCTGACTCGGCGAAATCAGCCGGCTAACCAACCAACGGCTGAAACCCTAACAACTGAATTGAGTAACGGCATACAGCCAGTGAGACCTGATCAGTTGACACAGCTCCTCACTGACGACAAATTGGAGGGCTGTGCCATTGACGCCCATGCTTGGCTATCGGCTGACTATGCGCCCTTGCCAACGGTTATCCAAGCTGCTCGGCAAATTTTTCATCACGAACCTCTCCCTTCTCTTCGACGAGCTGCAAGTGCCGGTATACCCCATCTGTTGGACTATCTCAACCAGCTGGTTGTTCGAGCATCTCAGCAACAGGAACGTCATCTGGTGCTCATTACCGGTGTTCCTGGCGCGGGCAAAACGCTAGTCGGTCTACAGTTTGTTTATCAAAATCCGCTAGCGAGTAGCGATCAGCCCCAGGCGGTTTTTCTTTCAGGGAATGGTCCGCTCATTGAAGTGTTGCAATATGCTCTCAAGAATCGAGTGTTTGTGCAGCCGGTTCGTAATTTTTATCTCCAGCATCAGGTGCGTCGTCAGAGTGCTCCCCCTGAGCACATGATTGTTTTTGATGAAGCGCAACGGGCATGGGACGCCGAGCGTATGACAGAAAAGTATGGCATCGATCAAGCGGCCGGCGGAGCCGTGCTGCGAATCGCTGAACGAATTCCAGATTGGGCCGTGGTGGTGGCGCTGATTGGCGAAGGCCAAGAAATTCACGTGGGAGAAGAGGAAGATATTGATCAGTGGCAAGTCGGCCTCAATCAATCTGAGCAGCCTTGGCAGGTCCATTGCCCAGAGCGTTATCGTTCGATATTTGCTGAGGTTAGCCATGAATTGTATGCTGATGCCCGATTTGATTTGACCACGTCTTTGCGTACTCACCAAGCCGAAGCTGTGCAGGAGTGGATTAATCAACTATTGTTGGGCAACTCAGATGCGGCGGCGGCTCTCATGCCTCGACTTTGGACGTCGGGTTTTCGTGCATATTTGACTCGAGACTTAGATACGGCCAAGCAATATTGCCGCGATCGCTATGGTGATCAGCCGGACACGCGATATGGCATTGTGGCTTCGTCTCGGGCTAAAAATCTTTCGAATTACGGGGTTGCAAACGACTACAAATCTACGTTGCGAGTTAAAGCAGGGTCTTGGTACATTGATCCATCTGATTCCCCTCGATCATGCTGTGCGCTTGATCAGGTTGTTACAGAGTTTGGGTGTCAGGGGCTAGAGCTTGATTTGGCGCTCGTTGCGTGGGGTAACGATTTACTCTGGCAGGATCGCGAATGGGTTTGCCATACTCGCCAGCGCAATGTGCGCGATCCTCGTCGCCTCAGACTCAACAGCTATCGAGTGCTATTGTCACGTGGCCGGGATGGGATTGTGGTGTTTGTGCCGCCTGAATCTCGGATGAATGCAACAGCAGCCAAGCTGCTCGAAGCAGGACTCGTGGCGCTGCCCTAGTAAAGGGCGATCGCCACGAGTCCATAATTTGAATCGATGCATATCTTAATTGGTATGGAATTCGTCTAATAAGTAGGACCCGCAGCAGTTGTCCGTGTAGTGATTGGGAGCAGCATTCACTCATCACCCACAGACGTACGTCAGACTTATTGAAGAGATTTAACTGCATCCAATACCACGTTGGAAGGAACATCTTTTGTGATGTCCACCTTCCCAAGTTCAGATGGCAAGATAAACGTGACGCGACCATCCTCCACTTTTTTGTCTCTTTGAAGGGTTTCGACAATCTCTGATGGATCGAGCGTAGCTGGAATTTGAGTGGGTAAGTGTGTTTTTTGAATGAGCTTAACTTGGCGCTGCTGAAGTTCGGCCGTCCATCGATCGAGGTTCACGGCAGTTTGTCCAGCGGCAACCATGCCGATCGCCACTCCTTCTCCATGAATGATAGAGGTATAGCCGGTCAAACTCTCAACGGCATGACCAATGGTATGCCCGTAGTTCAAAATGGCTCTCAGCCCTGCTTCTTTTTCGTCTTGGCTCACCACATCAGCCTTGGCCTGACACGATCGAGTGAGAATCGTCTGAAGCAGATCAGGGGAAGTGGTGCTGTGGTTGCTAAGTCCTGAGGCGAGTTCGAGTGCTTCAAACAATTCTGCATCCCAAATGACGCCGTACTTGATGACTTCTGCGATGCCCGCACGAAATTCTCGCGGCGGAAGCGTTTTAAGGGTATCTGGATCAAGAACGACTAAGCGAGGCTGGTAAAACGCTCCGATGAGATTTTTTCCTTTAGGATGATTGACGCCTGTTTTGCCGCCGATGGATGCATCAACCATTGCTAAAAGAGTGGTTGGAATTTGAACGAAGTTAATTCCTCTTAGCCAGGTAGCAGCGGCAAATCCAGTCATGTCACCAATGACGCCACCCCCTAGTGACACCATTGTGGACGATCGCTCTAGTCGATGACTTAGCGCTGCATCATAAATGGTCTGAATGGAGCCCAAATGCTTGTGCTGTTCTCCATCGGGCAGTAGGCAAGACGCGACATCGAATCCAGCACGCGTTAGTGAGGCGATCGCCCGTTCTCCATAAATCTCAAACACAGTTGGATTGGATACCAGCAGCATCTTTTGACCCATCTTTGCTGCTTTGGTAACCGCGTTCTGACGAATACCAGCGAGCCAGTCGCCAACATGATCCAGGCCGCCAGCAGTAATCACGACATCATACGAACGGTCAGGCAGTGGAACAGTAATGACAGATTTCATGGCGATTGAGGAGTCGATGTTGAACCCTTAGCATAGATCAAATACTCCACCTCATTTTGAGTCGAAGTCGCAACAGTTCATTCGTGGGAAGACCAGAAGATGATTCAATAGAATGAACAACGTCGGATTAGTCGAGTCGGCTAAGCTGACTGATTTTTTCAGAGCAAGACGTAGATAGGAGTGAACTATTATGGGTGGTGCGATCGCATATATCGTCATACTTGGCGGATTTTTGGGCCTTGCGTTTGGACTATTTCTAACGCTTCGAGCCGTCAAACTGATTTAACCTAACGCTTGCCAGCAATCAGCAGATTTGAGTGTTGGGGCTGTGCAGGATGGTTCCCCCAGCGCTTCTTTTCTATAGGAATGATGGTTGCCAGCCATTCAATCAATAATTTCAAACGTTAAGCTGTAGCTGTCGCTTAGATTACATGTATCGTGGTCAACGATATTTGTATTGCTGAGTTCTAGATTGTAAAAATCTATTTGCTCGCCATCAAAATACGGGCCAGCATGCCACGTCCCCACATTGAGCTTAATGAAGCAGTTGCCCGGAATCTGAAACGCCTGAATATCAGAGGGTTGGGGGCGAGCCGCATCTCCCGGTGGTGCAACAGCCATCAGCCAAGGTTTCCCTTCAAGGGAGCCCAAACATTGGGTGCATTTTTCGTGGCGAGTAATTTCTGAAAATATTCGACCCCGATGATGGAGCCGCATGATGTAAAACCTTGGCGTGCCCTGATTGAGTTGGAGCTGTGCGTCAGTTTGGTCGAATGCTTTACCATCGCCACTAGCAAAAATAACTTGACCAAACGGCTCGAAGTTTTCGGCAGTGATGGATTGAGCTGGAATTTGCCAGCAGGATGTCTCCATAGGTCTAGATAGCTGTTTAGAGAAGACGTACGACAGGTTGGGGGATTGTCTCAGAGCATACTTGGCATGGAATGGATGATGCAAGAGCTTGACGATGTGCTGTCAGAGTTAGTGCATCTCGCTCAGAGCATCTCGAACGGCCTTTGATTATTACAGCGTTGTTTACGGTTGCAATCTGTCAGATGAACGACAGTATGGCTGAATGGCCTTGGTACGATGGGGACATCCACTGGGTTGGCGATCGCTTTGATACGGCTAGAGTACGATGCAGATGGGCTAGAGTCTCAGCAGACGCGTCTGCATGTGCCTGAACAATTCGCTTAGGGTGATTGGTTAGACTGTGCAATGCAGTCATTTGTGCAATTGCTCTATTGTCCTGATCCCTGTTTCTCATTTGCGAGTTAAATGTTGTCTTATGCCTGACGATTTTGTTGCACCTTCTGAACCTAGTGTCACCGCCTCATCTGACTCAGACGTAACCCCTTCCAAACCAACAAAGCCTCGTCATATCGTCCTAACGTCTCACCCGACACATTTTGGCCCCAAGCCTCTACCCATTCGCTGGGGCGAGTCTGACCCAATGGAGCGAGGCCCTATCATTGCAACATTGACGAACGTGGCCCATCGAAACGTGATCGGGACCCATTCAGGCTCCTATGCAGTTTATCGGGCGTTGGCGATCGCCAGTGGTAATTTGCAGCCCGATCATCGCGCTGATTTGACGAATACTTCACCCGTCGTCCACATTGGGCCACACCCAAGTTGGTTTGACCCGACTAAGATTGTGTCGCTCGATCCATTTGGAGCCCTCGTTAACGAGTCGTATCCAACCCTCTGTAACGAAGGGTATGATATCCGCCCGACGATTGCTGTCACCCAAGCTCATATCAATATGCCTGAACTTCAGGAGGCAGTTGACGCTGGGCGCTTGCCCATTGATGGCAAGGTAATGAAGTCTAATAAAAATCTGGTCGTGACTAAGGCTGCGATTGAGCCGGTTTGGTATTTGCCTGGTATCGCAAAACGATTGAGTGTTGTTGAGGGCGACCTGCGCTACGCGCTATTTGAGCAAACGGGCGGCATGTTTCCTGAGTTAGTGACCCGCCCAGACTTGCATGTGTTTCTCCCTCCCATTGGAGGTGTCACGGTGTATTTATTCGGGGACATGGAGGCGATCGCCGACTCATCTCGTTCGGTGACCGTCCGGGTTCATGATGAATGCAATGGCTCTGATGTCTTTGGTTCTGATATTTGCACGTGTCGGCCCTATCTGGTGCACGGGATTGAAGAATGTGTTCGCACGGCGCAAGACGGTGGACTGGGGGTCATCATCTATTTTCGTAAAGAAGGTCGGGCCTTGGGCGAGGTGACTAAATTCCTTGTTTATAACGCACGCAAGCGACAAGAAGGCGGCGATCGCGCAACGGCCTATTTCACTCGAACGGAATGTGTCGCAGGTGTGCAAGACATGCGCTTTCAAGAATTGATGCCCGATGTTCTCCATTGGCTTGGCATCACTCGCATCGACCGACTGGTTTCGATGAGCGACATGAAATACAACTCGATTGTCGATTCTGGTATTGAGGTGACGGCGCGAGTCCCGATTCCGGATGACCTCATTCCTGATGATGCCAAGGTTGAGATGGAAGCGAAGAAAGCAGCGGGATATTTTTCTGATGAGGGCGCCTTACAGCCTGACTTACTGTCTGAGATCAAAGGCCGGAATCTGACGGAATAATTCTGGGAAAAAGGTGTCGCTGGTGAGAAAAAGCGTCGCTGATGAGAAAAGGCGTAGCTCAATCAGACCGTTTGCTATATCCTTCCGTGGGATGATAGAGGGGAAACCCAATCGGGCGACTGAGGCGATCGCCAGACTGTGATATCGTGTGCGAGGGTTTTCCCGGAACTGATAATTTGCAAGCTGTAAAGGACTGAGGTCATATCTTCATGCACTTCTGCTGGTCTTTTAGCATTTGAGCAAACCTGTAGGGTTTACCAGTTTCCGCAGCAGGCGAGTTTTCGCATCGCGGAGAGTGGTTTTGACGCAGTGTCGTAGCGCTGATAGGCAAGACTGTATGTGACGACTATCTGAGGCTATTGGCATGACGCGCCGACGTTATTGATATTCGATCAAGATGCCTGTCGTTAATTCGATGATCGTTTATTGAACATTTTGGTCACCTTGGCTATCAATGTATCCAAGGGTTTGCAAAATCCGTTCCTTGACCGTATTCTTCATAGGGCTCTTTCTTTTATGCACGTTCCCGAGACAGGACCATATCGGCATATGCAATGTTCAAATCGGAAATTTATTGTTGCTGGCATCAGTGCCGTTGTGATGCTAGGTTCCGCTAATGGAGTTTTGGCACAGGAGGCTTCCCCTCAATCCTCATCGATGCCATCTCCTTCACCACAAGAAGCATTCGATCATGACGGTGCGATCGTTGCTCCATCCGATTCCTCTGCACGTTCAACTGATGCCTATCCAGTCACGTCGCAGTGGGAACAGCGTGATGTACAGGGTTTTGCTGCCGATATCATGAATCGATATGGCATTGATGCGACTGGCGGTGCAGTTCCAGAGACGATTCCTCCGGTTCCCGAGGCGATCGCTGGTCCTGTCTTTACGCCTTCAGTCGAATCCTTCCCGCCTACATTACCTGCGGCTCCAACTCTCCCGGATCCAATCGACTACAGCCTTGATCCAGTACTTGAGGAGGCGTTGCAAGAGCTCCTCGATTCTGCTGAAGTGATGGCTCAGGAGAGCCAGAACACTCCTTCAGCTGAGTCCGATGCTATCGACTTATCGGTCTCCAGCCCAGAAAACGTGACGCCTATCCCAGAATTTACATCTGATGTTGAAGACGCGCTATCAGACGCAATGGTGAGCCTTCCGGCCCCACCTGAGCTGATTGCACAGGTCGATGAGCCGATGGTCGAAGAAGCCGTTGAGACTGAAGACGACCCTCTACCAGAGTCAGAACTCGATGAGTCTGATCGTGAACTAGAGGTGGATGACGTCGATGATGTTGGCATTGATGACGATAGTGACGACGAGGCAGATGATGTTCGACTTCTAGAAGGGTTTAGTCTAGATGAATTTGAAGATGGTGAGACATCCACGGATGCAGCGGCACTGCTAGCCCCACCGCCAGACTATCTGAATCCTGACCCAAATCCGCTCTTTTTCCCAACGGAGCCCAGTGAAGTTGAAGTCCGCGGAACTCAGCCGCTTACCCTTGATCAGGTGCTGATTCTCGCCCGTCAAAATAGTCGAGAGCTACAGCTTTCCTTGCTGGCACTTGAAGATGCTAGAGCAGCCTTACGTGAAGAAAGAGCTGCTCGGTTTCCAACATTGAGCTTAGGGTCAGACATCACTCATACAGACTTTAACCCTGCAGTTGAGGCAACGGATGCCTTTGGCAACCCCGTTGATGTGGACAACAATACAACCACGTTGAACGGTGATGTGACGATATCTTATGATTTGTTCACATCGGGATTTCGCAATTCACAGATTCGGATTGCTCAAGCCAATCTCCGCGAGGCAGAGCTTCAAGTTGAAGTGATTAGTGAAGACATTCGGTTAGCCGTCACTACGGCTTACTATGATTTGCAACAATCGGATGAAGATATTCGAATTGCCCGAGCGGATCTAGAAGAATCACTCGTAAGTTTGCGTGATGCTGCTGCTCGAGAGCGAGCAGGCGTTGGAACGCGATTTGACCGACTGCAAGCTGAAGTCGATGTCGCAAACTCGCGACAAGAACTGCGTATCTCTGTCAGCGATCGCCAAACTTTTAGGCGTAACCTTGCTCAGTTGTTGAGTCTTCCATCGGGTGTTGATGTGTCCGCCGCGGACGAGGTCGCAGTTGCAGGAGTCTGGCCACTCACCCTTGAGGAGAGCTTGGTCGAGGCATTTAAGAATCGAGCAGAACTTGAGCAAGAATTGCTGCAACGAGAAGTTGCTCAGCAAAGCCGGAGAGCAGCGCGCTCGGTGACCCTGCCTCAGCTATCTCTGGTTGGACAATACAGCTTAAATGACTTGTTGGATGAAACGGGTAGCACTTCCGACTCAGAGTCATTTTCAATTAGTGCTCAGCTTGCTTGGACACTATTTGATGGTGGAGCCACGCGCGCAGCTGTTCGTCGAGCCGAAATTCAAGAGCAAACCGAGGAAGTCGAATTTGCGGATCAGCTCGAAGAAATTCGATTTGATGTTGAGGAAGCCTTTTTTGATCTCGGAGCAAACTTAGAGAATATTCAGACGGCTCAAACCGCTGTTGAAGTTGCAAGAGAATCATTGCGTTTGGCTCGTCTTCGTTTTCAAGCAGGAGTTGGAATTCAATCTGACGTAATTACGGCTCAGTCTGATTTGGCTGATGCAGAAACAAACTTGGTAACTGCAATTCTGGACTACAACCGCGCACTTGTTTCAATTCAGCGGGCGGTGAGCAACTTGGATGGCAACTTAACCGATGTTCCTTAAGCTCTCGCCCTCGCCTCCAAGCCTTTTCTTAGGCTCTCTCCTGTCAGGAGGACTCATAGATATGTTCTAGTCTATCAAAGCGTTGAAGGGTGAGTAGGGTATCGAGAGTGAGGATGCCAGCCCAGTCTTGTTGGGCGATCGCCCATGCTTCGGGAAATTGATCTCCCCATGACCAGCTCGGAGACCATGATCCGTTATCATTTTGAGAAGCGATCGCATAGTCTAAATTGGCAACTACAGCTTCCTCTAGCCCACCCATGAACGGGGAATCTGGGCCGTCAATAATCTGTAATGGACGAAGCCCATACCCTGACCAGCTATCTGGATTGGTGTCCACAGCATTGGGAATTAGCCGATTCAGGTGATGTTGGAGGCGATCGCTGACATCACTGGGCACATGGGTTGAGTTGAACAGTCTCAAACAACACAGCAAATCATGCATGTCGATCGTGTCCATCTCACTCAACTGTTGCAAAACCTGGTTTGCAACCGGGGACATAAAGTCGTCTGAAATGAGTCGCTGGTAGCTGTAGAGATATCCCAGCATCTCTGCGGAAGGGTTCAATGAAAACGAGTTATCGTCATCATTGGCATTTGCTGCTGTCGGCTGATTCCACCACGGAGCATGGGGAATCGTTTCGTCTGTGTGTTTAGGGATGATGCGCCACGTGTGGTGGTCTTGATTCAGCGTGGCCATACAGTAGACGATGGCTCGTTCAGTCAAGTCGAGCTCGGGACATCCTCCCATTTCACGGAGAATTTGAAATGCAATTGATGTGCACAAAACCGAACTTTTGGGCAATCGAAAGTCTGGCTCAAGACCGTGGCCAAATCCCCCATCTGCATTTTGGTATGGCTCTAGTTCGTCTAGGACATCATCGGAAGGTGCCTCTTCAAAATGAAATCGAAATCGGGCAGCTTCAAGGGGCCGTGCTTGAGTTTCTAGAAATTGTCGAGCTGAGTCAAACGCACTCTCACTAAGCAATGCTGTCATGCAAAGGATTCTCGTTCCATGAGGATTACGATACGTGGCTCAGCTGCAGAATGCCGGGCTCAGTTGCCGAAAAAAGCAGGGTAGACAAAGGCAAATGCAGTTGAACTTGGGAGAATCGTACCATCTTCGTCCTCGACAATCACAGTGTTGAATGTGTTGTCCCACCGCGCCCGAATCGTGCGATCGCCCCATTCCACCGTTTGCTCTCCGCTCGCTGCGAGCTCATCATGATCAAACACAGCGCTATAGCCAGAAAAAGCATTTCGAGGCGTTTCACCGTCTGCTTCCCATGCGTAGGTTACGATTTCCTTCGGGTGTTGTTCAAGTGCAGACAAGTTGCGAACGGGAAAAACAAGCTGCTCATTGGTGTAGTAGGTTCCGTAGGGATACCGAAAATAGTCGCGTTGATGACCTGTATCCGTTGAGAGAATTTTGCTGTCTGGATATTGGTTTAGCCAAGCGCCTAACGTCGTTTTTACCGTTGGAATCTGCTCGACCGATGCGTTAACTGCTGGACCGACAATGCCGAGCCCCCACGGTTGAGCATAGAGCGTATCGTCTTGACGGTCATACATCACCAAACAGCTTTGATACAGCTTTCCCGAAACCCCAAAAGTGCTGTCTCCTCGATCGAAGGCTAAGATTGTGTCGCAGAGCGGACAGTACGTCACGCTGACATTGATGCCCCCAATCGTGTCGTTAACGATCTCATGCCAGTTCATAACCCCGTAGGGATATGCCTTCGCTTCTCCATTGACAACCATGCCAATCACGAGTTCATCGTCTTCAAATGGAGTGGTGCTAGCCGTATCAAATATAGGTGCATCAATACTGGGAATCCCATCTTTGGGTGGACCGCCATTTAACAGCTCATCCAATGCAATTCGTGCAGTTCCTTCGATGTCGATGTCTTGTTTGCGGAGATCACCGATTTCTCTAGATTGATCGGATAAGACCTGAGTCAGACTGAAGTATCTCAGCTTGAAATTATCCCATCCACCTGCATAGACAATGAGTGCACCCAGTCCAGTGGCGATCGCCGTTACGCCACCGATTGCGAGCTTCGTGATGACTTTCATCGAATGGGTTCTCCTCAAATTGCTGGCTAATGGGTCTATTCACATCTGTAGCAACCATTGGACAAGGCATTGCCCTGTGGATTTCTTGCTTCACTAGAACGCCCCAAGAAGATGGAGCGATGATACGACTCAATAAGCTAGCGAACCTGATCTCTCCTGCATGGCTGTGCAAGTGAACGCGTCACTGCCACCAAAAGAGTATCGAACGCATCGTGGGGTGGATGAAAATATCCTGAGAATCTGTAATTCGACGAATTTTCGGAATGCTTGGCTACTCAGCAACGCCCGCAAGCGCCGTTTGTTTCGACATTCGTGCTCTCAGCTGCTCCATTAAGTTGTCCGAATTCCGATGTGCTTCCCATCGTCCAGACTTACCGCCGCTAACCGACCACGTGCCTGAAATAAAGTCTTCTGTTTCGGAAATCGTGCCGATATAGGTGATGGCATAGGGGTGGGCCGTGACATATTTCTTGCTAAAGCTGATGCTGCGGCCCGTCACATCTCCGCTGACCTGTGCTTCGCCCAGGGGGCCATCATCCAGAATGCGACCCGATAGGCTATTGCCTGCCTGCACAAAGGTCGCCTCAAATCGTGTTTGTGAGCCGTTTTCCCAATATGTTCCTAACCAAGCACCGCTAATATCTGCCATTGCACTTTAACCTATCGAACAATGCTTCTCATGATGCACAGACTGCTAACGACAGCCTAAACTCTCTCGGGTCGAAACTCCAGTCGTCGGATTGATACCGTCTGCACGCTCACATAATTGGCTCACCCAATATCGATCAAGCAACGCTCCCGAAAAATCAGCACCCGTGATGTCTGCCTCTTCAAACCGAGTACTGGGCAAAATAGCATCGGTAAAGATGGCATTTGTTAAATTTGCGCCGTTGAAGATCACGCGATCGCCAAATACCTCTGATAGATCCGCTCCAGATAGATTTGCCTGTAAGAAAGACCCCTTAGTCAAGATCGTGCCTTGGAGGTTCGCACCTTCAAAATTAGCCCCACGCATTTCTGCTGCTGCAAATGAAGTTCCTGCCAGATCCTTGCCAGAAAAATCTCGATATTGTAAGTCTGTAAGCGTGTAATTTACTTTGCTGTCTTGAGCGAATGCAGCCGGAGGTGAAACGCTCCAGCTGATGAGACAGAAGATAACAAGCAGCCAACCTACAACAATACGATAGCTTTGTCGAACGATGTCGGGGGCGACCAGAGAAAGCTCTTGATTGGAGTGGACATGGTTATTGCAGTGCCCAGGTGATCGTCGCTGTACTGCGCGATGCAGATGAACGTGTTGAATCTGCTGGTGCTCCACGAAAAATCCCATCTAAGAAATCCTATCTGATAGTTGCTGGTCCGTTGACAACGACGCAACGGATACGAAATAGAATACCCGCCCAGTTACTCACTCAAGGTTACCGATTCCACCTTCTGATAGGTGGTCAGTCGATGACGGATTCCGATTTCATCCTCATTGCATCCATCGTTCGAGGTGGATTACCTAAAGCGACTCAACCCCGCATCCGCCGGGGGAATGTCACGGAGACGTCCCCCACTTGTCGGTTGAAGAATGAATACTCAATCGTCAACACCTTTATCTTACGATGCAACAGCAGAGCGTTTGCGGTTTGTCGTCGTTGTTGCGAGCGAGGCAGGCTTGGAGGGTTTCTGAAGCATCAATACAATCATTGGATGTCCCTTCAAATCTCCTCGCAGCGCTTTACGAATATCTCCTTCGAGTTGAGCCTGAAGCTTCGTCCAGTCCACATCAATCTCGCCCTTCTCAAAGATATGCGTAAATTCTTTCCATCGATTGCTCAGCACTGTTTCAATGGTGCGTTCAATCGCGCGCTTTACTCGCTCTGGTTTCACCGTTGTGGCGACGCCTCTGATGTGTACCTCAGGGCTTGCCATTAGACGACCATCCCATCCAATAGTTGTTGCCACTGTGACAACTCCCTCTTCAGCCAACTTCTGCCGATCTTTCAAGATGCGATCGTGGACAACGCCTGAACGTGATGAATCAACAAGCTCGACTCCAGATGGAACATTGCCAATAATTTTCATTGAATCAGGGGTTAACCCAATCATGTCTCCATTGTCGATGACCACAATATTCTGCTCAGGGATGCCCATGTTCTGAGCCGTCTTCGAATGTTTCACAAGCATCCGGTGTTCACCATGAACGGGCAAGAAAAATTTCGGGCGCGTGAGAGCTAACATCAGCTTTTGGTCTTCCTGTGCACCATGACCAGATACGTGTAGGCCCTCTCCTTTGCCATAGACCACTTTGGCCCCTTGCATCATCAGCTTGTCGATGGTGTTCACAACAGCAATCGTGTTACCCGGAATCGGGTTCGCTGAGAACACAACGGTGTCGCCTTGTTGAATCTTGATCTGCCGATGCCCGCGATTGGCAATTCGGGTCAAAGCAGCCATAGGTTCTCCTTGAGAACCCGTTGTCAAAATTAAGACGTGCTTATCAGACAGCTGCTTCGCCTCATTTAACGAGACGAACAAATCATCTGGACACTTGATGTACCCTAAGTTACGCGCGTGGGCAATCACGTTTAACATCGATCGACCGACCACTGCAACCATTCGGCCATGCTTCTGAGCCAGTTCAAGAATCATGTTGACTCGATGAACTGAAGAGGCAAAGGTCGTCACCAACAGTCGTCCATCGGCATTTCCAAAAACGCGATCCAAATTTGGGTAAACCGAGCGTTCTGATGGTGTATGTCCCGGAACCTCTGCATTGGTTGAATCACTCATGAGGCAAAGGACGCCTTTTTCGCCATATTCAGCGAGCTTTTGGAAATCAAAATGCTCTCCATCGACGGGCGTGTGGTCGACCTTAAAGTCGCCTGAATGAATCACTACCCCAATCGGTGTATGGATTGCAACGGTGAAGCTATCTGCAATGGAATGAGTGTTCCGAATGTATTCCACTAAAAAAGATTTGCCGATTCGGACGATATCACGGGGACGTACCGATCTCAGCTCTGTTCGGTCGGCAACGCCTGCTTCTTCTAATTTGCCTTCAAGAAGCGCCATGGCCAATCGAGGCCCATAAATGACGGGAATATCGAACTGTTTTAAGTGGAAGGCAATGCCTCCGATATGATCCTCATGGCCATGGGTCACAATCATACCTTTGATTTTGTGGCGATTTTCTCGCAGGTAAGTGGTGTCGGGTAATACGATGTTGACACCATGCATGCCATCTGTCGGAAAAGCTAAACCAGCATCAAGTAAAACAATTTCATCATCAAACTCGAAGACACATGTGTTCTTCCCAATTTCATGTAGTCCTCCGAGAGGAGCGATTTTCAATAGATTAGTCGATTCAGATGAGGTCATATGTATCCTTTATCTTTCTATGCTTTGTTTAAGGGAAGGGATAGAAAACCGAAGATGTCATTGGCTTCAGCCTGGTTTGTTTCAAGGCTGGGCATTGGGTTCGAGAGTTGAGCCAAATTCTCGGTTACGGTTTCCTAATGGAATAGGCAAGTTATTCAGTTGTTGGAGACTTGAGGCTAGTTCTGAAGTGGTGGCGATTTGAGGGTTGTGTTGACGACAGAAGCGGCGTGAATTTGGGAGTGTGTCACATGCTAAAGCAGGGGTCAGCTAAAAGTTTAGACAGGCTAAAAGCCCGAGTAATAGGCCAAACAAATCTTAGATTCGTTGAGCGAGCCACTGTAGGTATAGATCTGCTGAACTCGCTGGGTACTTTTGCTGGATACGTCACTGTCTGTTATTTCAAAATCACTGTTGGCATTAATTAATCTCTGAGATAAGTCGCTCTAGATCATCAATGAAATATAAGATTACTCATGATCCAATTTAGAAATTAAGATTCGTCAGAATGCTGCGGAGGGTGCTTTCAGCTGTTGACGAAATGGGTACGAGAGGCAGACGAGTTTGCCCGACAGGCCACCCTTGAAGGCGTAATGCCGCTTTGACAGGTATAGGGTTCGTTTCAATAAACAGGACTTCGAATAATGGAGTGAGGTCAAGATGAAGACGCATGGCTTGGTGAACATCACCTGATTCATAGGCTTGAATCATTGCTTGGATCTGCTTACCTGCAATATGGCTTGCAACGCTAATCACACCCGACGCCCCTATTGAGAGCATCGGCAACGTCAGCCCATCATCGCCAGAGTAGATAGCAAAATCTGGAGAAGTTGTTCGTCTGATGTTGGTAACCTGATTTAGCTTTCCGCTCGCTTCCTTAACTCCAACTATATTAGCAATCTTAGACAGCTGAGCAATGGTATCTGGCTCCAAATTGCAACTCGTTCGCCCTGGAACGTTGTACAGCAGAATGGGAACATCAGGGCATGCTTTGGCGATCGCCTCAAAGTGAGAATAGAGGCCTCGTTGATTTGGCTTATTGTAATATGGCACAACTTGTAGTGAACCATCCAACCCGAGTTCACTGATGACCCGAGTCGCTCCTATCGCCTCTAGAGTGGAATTCGATCCTGTTCCAGCAATAATTTTCGCCCGCCCTTGAATGCTCGCTTGAACGACTTGGAATAACTTATACTCCTCGTCCCACGTTAGGGTGGGAGATTCACCCGTTGTGCCGCATAGCACTAGGGTATCAGTGCCCTGATCCACTAAATGATTCGCGAGCTTTCCTGCGACATCATAGTCAACATCCCCATCTTGGTTAAATGGGGTCACCATTGCAGTAAGTAGACGTCCAAAACGAGTCAAGCTGTACTTCTCCTTTCCACGAGACTCAACTAAATCAGGGGATATTGGCGACTCATCACGTTCGGCTTCATCATCTGACGATCAGAATAGCTTAATCAAGCCATTCCAAAGACTATGTTCAGTAGGATTTAGGATGCGAACCTGCTCTAATGCCAATTCCTGTTGATTGAACTGAACATCCCCGAAGCAAAATGAAAGAGCAATGTGCGGCCCATTGATATGTGGTCCGTTTAGGTTAATTCAACCATTTGATTCATGTTTTGAACAGAAGCCTCTGCCCCCGGCTGCTGAATGAAGAGCTCTGCGATTTGCACAGCGTTCAGTGCAGCGCCTTTCCGAATCTGATCACCACATAGCCACAGCTCTAAGCCATTGGGGTTGGAGATGTCATAACGAATCCGTCCTGCCAGAACGTCATCCTTCCCACTTGCATCAACAGGCATTGGGAAATAGTTATTGCCCCAATCTTCGACAACAGTGACGCCTGGAGCGTTAGACAAAATTTCCTTTGCCGTTGATGGGGCAAAGGGGTGATCAAACTCCAGGGTAACGGCCTCTGAGTGGGCACGTAACACAGGTACTCGGATACAGGTTGCCTTAATTTTTAAATCAGGCACATCAAAAATTTTCCGAGTTTCGTTCACCATCTTCATCTCTTCTTGGCAATACCCATCCGCATCCAGTGGTGAGTTGTGAGGGAAAAGATTAAATGCTAGTGGATATGGAAAGGATTCGGTGCGTGGTTCTTTTCCTTGAAGAATATCCTGAGCTTGCAGTTTGACCTCTTCCATTGCCCGTGCACCCGCTCCGCTGGCAGATTGATAGGTTGACGCTAAAATTCGTCGAACGGGCTGATGTTGATGCAATGGCCAGACTGCCATTGCCATGATGATCGTTGTGCAATTCGGATTGGCGATGATCCCACTATGATGCTTGGCCACCTTGGGGTTAATTTCAGGGATAATTAACGGAACATGAGGAGCCATTCGAAAGGCGCTGGAATTATCGATCATCACAGCGCCAGCCTTCACAATGGTATCAGCCCACTGTTTTGAAACAGACCCACCCGCAGATGCCAAGACAATATCGATGCCGTCGAAAGAGCGATCGCTCACTGGCTCTACAACAAGAGACTCACCTTTGTAAGATACTGTTTTTCCTGCCGAACGTGGAGACGAGAGCAGACGCAGAGTACTCACGGGAAATTGCCGCTCCTCCAGAAGGCTGATCAGCTCCGTGCCAACAGCACCTGTTGCGCCTAAAATTGCGATATTCAATGGCTTAGACAACCTGCTACCCTCCAAACTCGGGAACTTGATGAGACACGTGTGGATTGAAATTGAATATATTAAAACTAATCCTATCAATCTCAGATCATCGTCACGATCAACTTTCTGAATCGTTACGTACGCAATGGTGCATGTTGTGTCCCACTCAGCGTACTATGCAATCCTCAATCGACACATTCCCCTCTTGTGGGATAGATGTGAGGAAAAAGAAACTAAAAGATTATAATACTCTCTCCATGTGGATACAGAATTAGGTACTATAGCGTATTGCACCCATCGCTTTACGCATATCGGTAAAAAATACTTTTTCAGAAGTCTTGCAGTGCTGCACTTCCAGGAAAAGCCGAGTTAGGCTTGGCGCTTAGCGTTATCGTTCACATCATCTCAATATTATTCGTTTAAGGACACTGATGAAGGTTACCCAAGAGAAATTGCCCGCTAGCCAGGTGGGACTAGAGATTGAGCTTCCGGCAGAGATGTCTAAGCAAGCATACGAGAAGAAAGTGCGCGAGTTTTCTCGCACGATTAATATTCCGGGTTTCCGAAAGGGCAAGGTGCCTCGTCATGTCTTGATTCAGCGGTTAGGGGCGATGCGTCTTAAGATGACCGTGCTCGAAGACCTGATCGATTCAGGTATCCGTCAGGCGATTGATCAAGAAAAGATAGAAGCTCTTGGTAATTTCCAGCTTCGTTCATCGTTTGATGAGCTTGCAGAACGATTTGAACCGGGTCAACCACTCACCTTTTCAGCAGCCGTTGATGTTCCCCCTGACGTTAGCCTTGAGGAATATAAGGGGCTTCAGGTGAAGGCAGAAGAAATTAAGTACGAGCCTTTAAAAGTCGATGATGTTTTAGAAGACTACCAAAATCGAACGGCAACTCTGATTCCGGTTGAGGATCGTGCTGTTCAAATGGGAGACATCGCGATTGTTGACTTCAGCGGTACTTACGTCCCATCAGAAGGCGAAGAGCCTATTGAAATCGAAGGTGGGAGTGCTCAAGATTTCCAACTGGAGATGAAAGAGGGGCAGTTCATCGCCGGATTTGTTGAAGGTGTGGTTGGGATGAACATTGAAGAAGAAAAAGAACTTAATCTCCAATTCCCCGACGATTATCCACAAGAGAATTTAGCTGGCAAGCCTGCAACATTTTCTATTTCATTGAAGGAACTTAAAGAGAAAGAGCTACCTGAGTTGGATGACGATTTCGCTCAGGAAGTCAGCGAATTTGAGACGCTGCAGGAACTGCGTGACACGCTTGAGAAGCGATATAAAGATGAAGCTGAGCAACAGACCAAACAAAATGTAAATGCTGCAATGTTTGAGGAATTGCTCAAGAAGATATCAGTTGAGCTTCCCGAGAGCATGATTAAGCGCGAGGTTGATCTGTTGGTTACTCAAACGGTTATGCGTTTGGAAAACCAGGGGCTCGATATTCGCAAAACGTTGAGTCAAGAGCTTGTAGAAGGGATGCGTGAGCGAGCACGCCCTGAAGCAGAGACGCGTCTGAAACGAACGCTTGCCTTGGGAGAAATTGCCAAACAGGAGTCAATTGAGGTTGGCAAAGAAGAACTAGAGGAAAAGATTAAAACGTTCATGGAGTCCTATGGTGATCAGGATGTGGATCCTGATCGAGTTCGCAGCGTTCTCACGGACGAACTTCTTGAAGAAAAAGTGCTGGCATGGCTAGAAGAGAACGGAACAGTTGAGCTTGTTCCAGAAGGGACGTTGACAAAAGAAGAAGAATCGGCGGGAGAATTAGCTGCAGATGATGAGCCGCTTGCAGACGAGCCCGTAGCTAAGGGGACAGATGCAGAGGGCGCTGATACAACAGAGTCAGTTTCAACGGATGACAATCGTGATGGTGAATCTGCGATCGTCGATGTTGATGCAGTTGAGGTTGATGAGGACTCTGAGAAAGATTCCTCTGAGCCTGAAGTTTCAGTAGCGTCACCAGACGAGGTTAAGGAGGAGTCTAAGGAAGCGCCTGAGCCTGCTTCTGAAGCGCTGTCTGATGAAGATGCATCCTCTAAAGGAGCTAAAAGTAAGGCGGCGGATGCGAGTTCTTCCGAGAAGAAAAAGAAGTCGACAAAATCAACCCGGACAAAGAAAACGGCGTCTCGGTCTAAGAAGGCGAAAGAAACTACTGAGGAAACCTCAGATTCTGATTCATCCGATGCATCCGAGTAATACGGGCATCATGTTGAATTCGTTCTCAAGAGGCTTTCTTAAATTCTCCAGCTGTCTCAGCTGGCTTGAGGCATAATGACGATAGAGTCATATGGACAAATAGCAGTCCATTCAATGTATTGACATCGCGTTGAATGGTTGTTGATTTACTGACATTGCATTGGGATTTTTTCGGCCAGCAGTTATGGTTTATTCTCGTTTCTCAAGTTCCTTCAACTCATCTAGGGCTTATTCGTTGGACTCACGAGCCGTCGTCTCACCACTAGGTCAGAGGGTGTCGGGCGTTGTTCCAACCGTAGTGGAGCAGTCTGGTCGAGGTGAGCGAGCATTTGATATTTACTCTCGCCTGTTGCGGGAGCGAATTGTATTTTTGGGAACACAAGTGACTGACGAAGTCGCTGATTCAATTGTTGCTCAGTTGCTTTATCTTGATGCGGAAGATCCAGAAAAGGACGTTCAGCTCTACATCAACTCACCTGGTGGATCGGTAACTGCCGGCATGGCGATTTATGACACGATGCAGCAAATTCGGCCTGATGTGGTTACGATCTGCTTTGGGTTGGCTGCGAGTATGGGTGCTTTCTTGCTTTCAGGTGGAGCACAAGGAAAAAGGCTCTCGCTGCCGAGTTCGCGTATCATGATTCATCAGCCCTTGGGAGGCGCACAGGGGCAGGCTGTTGATATCGAGATTCAAGCAAAGGAAATTCTGTATCTCAAGCGTCGCTTAAATGAAATGCTGGCTAAGCATACGGGGCAACAACTCGATAGAATTGAAGCTGATACGGAACGTGATTTCTTTATGTCAGCAGAGGAAGCCAAGGAATACGGCTTAATTGATACTGTGATTTCGTCGACTGAGTCATCTAACGTCTAATAGAGCCATTCTTACAGGTAGCGAAGGACAACTATGTCAAAGTACGACTCTCATCTCAAATGCTCGTTTTGCGGTAAGTCGCAGGAGCAAGTTCGTAAGCTGATTGCAGGGCCGGGCGTCTATATTTGTGATGAATGCGTTGACTTGTGCAACGAGATACTAGATGAAGAGTTGTTTGATTCCAGTTCGTCTACCCCACAGCCGGCATCTCGTCGTGAACAGCCGGTTGAAAAGCGATCGCCCCGCGCACATAATATTTCGCTCAATCAAATTCCAAAGCCAATTGAAATCAAGCGACATCTTGACCAGCACGTGATTGGTCAAGAGGAAGCAAAGAAGATCCTGTCGGTAGCGGTCTATAACCATTACAAGCGGTTGAGTTATGACCAAACCCGAAGCAATAAGGGTGATGACTCGATTGACCTTCAGAAATCTAATATTTTGCTCATTGGGCCGACGGGTTGTGGGAAAACACTGTTAGCCCAAACGTTGGCCGACATGTTAGATGTTCCGTTTGCCGTTGCAGATGCAACGACGTTAACGGAAGCTGGATACGTTGGAGAAGATGTTGAAAATATCTTGCTCCGACTCTTGCAGGTTGCTGACCTTGATGTGGAGGAAACGCAACGGGGCATTATTTACATCGACGAAATTGATAAAGTTGCTCGCAAGAGCGAAAATCCATCGATCACCCGAGATGTCTCTGGCGAGGGTGTGCAGCAGGCGCTCCTGAAGATGCTAGAGGGGACAGTGGCAAATGTTCCTCCCCAGGGCGGGCGCAAACATCCTTATCAAGATTGCATTCAGATTGATACCACCAACATTCTCTTCATTTGCGGTGGCGCATTTGTTGGCCTTGAGAAGACCGTCGAGCAGCGCATCGGCAAGAAGTCTATGGGGTTTGTGCAGCCTGGGGATAAACAGCAGTCTAAAGAGAAGAGGGCTGCGGATGTTCTCCAGCATCTCGAGGCCGATGATTTGGTGAAGTACGGGATGATTCCTGAATTTGTCGGTCGGATTCCAATGATTGCAGTTGTAGAGCCGCTGGATGAAGAAGCCCTCTCAGCAATTTTGACTGAGCCTCGGAATGCACTGGTGAAGCAATATCAAAAGCTCTTAAAGATGGACAATGTGCAGCTTGATTTTCGTCAGGATGCGGTTCGGGCGATCGCCAAAGAAGCCTACCGTCGAAAAACGGGTGCACGAGCACTACGCAGCATTGTAGAAGAACTGATGCTCGACGTTATGTATGAATTGCCATCTCGAAAAGACGTGACGCGTTGCACCATTACGAAAGAAATGGTTGAAAAACGGTCTACGGCTGATCTACTGGTCCACCCATCATCGCTCCCCAAACCAGAATCTGCTTAACGTTAGTTGACCCATCGAGGATCATCATGCGGGCGATCGCTCTACGCAGATAGATGTCGACATCAATTTCTCAGGTGCACCATGACTTACGTTTCAATTCGCGGTGTTGATCATTATATTGAGTGGATGATTCAAGACGCTGGAATAGTCGAGGAGCGTCCTCAGCAATCTGATAAGCCTGTCATGGTTTTCGTCCACGGTTGGGCGGGCTCGACTCGTTACTGGAGAGACACTGCACGTTCGCTGAGTCATCAATTTGACTGTCTGCTGTATGACATGAGGGGGTTTGGGCGATCGCATCTTCCTCGTCCGCTTCCTGATGATGTTGCCAATCTGGGTTACAGCTTAGAGAGCTATGCTGATGACCTCGCAGCCTTGTTAGACGCGATGAATCTCAAACAGGTTGTGATTAATGCTCATTCGACCGGGGCCTCGATTGCAACGGTTTTTGTAAATCGATGGCGCGATCGCTGCACGACGTTGATTTTGACCTGTAGTGGGGTCTTTGAGTACAACAAGCTGACATTCAGTGCCTTTCATGCTGTTAGTCGCTATGTTGTGGGCTTTCGCCCGCGATGGTTCTTGCGCATTCCCGGCTTGGATCGGATGTTTATGGTTCGGTTTCTCAGCCAGTCGATTAACCCGTCAGCCTATCGTGAATTTTTAGAGGATTTTGTCGACGCTGACCACGAATCTGCACTAGGCACCGTTTACACTGCTGTTAGTGAGAAAGCGGCGCTAGACATGCCTAAAGAGTTTCGTCATCTAAACGTTCCAACCTTGCTAATTTCTGGTGAGTGTGATCAGATCATTCCCGTCAAGCTGGGGCGTCAGGCGGTCACATTAAATCCGCGCGTCGAGCATGTTGTGATTCCTAAGACCGGACATTTTCCAATGCTGGAAGATGCAGCTCGATACCTTTTGACGGTTCGTTCATTTCTCGACCGAGCTGCTGCCACTGAAGAGGGCGATCGCCTCCCGGTTGGATAAGCCCCACTAATTCATCATATTTTGAGCCGCGTACGTGTGATGCCACCATCATCCTCGACGACTATCGATGACATCCCTGATATTCTGCCGGGCATCACCCTAACGACTCAACAGTGGCAGGTTTTGCAAGAGCTAGAGGCGTTTATCAACGGTCAAAGCAAGCTTCACTTGTTGACCGGCTATGCTGGCACGGGAAAAACAACGCTGCTGCAAGCCTTAATTAAATCGATGCGAGAATCGGGCGATCGCCGGCCCATCGTTTTGACCGCTCACAGCAACAAAGCAACAAAAGTGCTGAGTAAAATGGCTGAGCGATGGAATTTGGATGTTGATGCCCTCACTTGCTGTAAGCTGCTTGGACTGCGCCCAGAAATCGATACAGAAACCGGCAAACAAGTGTTTAAGCCGGATCGCGAGGGCGAAAACCGCTTCAATCGATATCGATTGGTGGTTGTTGATGAAGCTTCAATGATCAACGAAGAAATGTGGCTCCTCTTGACCAACGCTGTTTCGACACTTCACGATCACACGCAGATTCTCTTTGTTGGAGACATTGCTCAGCTTCCACCCATCGGAGAAATGGAGTCCAAGGTTTTCAGCCAAATCTATACGCGCTCTGACCTCACTGATGTTGTTCGATATGGAGGAGCCATCGGCGTTCTGGCTGAATCCATTCGCAATCAACTGCATCGTCGGGTTCTTCCAACGTTTCAAACAGACGACAATGAAGCACATACAGAAGGGGTGTTTGCTGTTGATGCAGCTGGTTGGCAAAGCCTTCTGCTGCGCGCATTCAAGAGCAATGCGTATCAAGGTGATGCTGACTATGTGCGTGTGTTAGCTTATACCAATAAGCGAGTGAATGCTCTAAACACTGCTATTCGACTAGCCATTTATGGAGAGCAGGCCCCTCGCTTTGTCGAACGTGAGCGCCTCATTGCGAATGCGCCCTGTTTAGAAAATGACTATGTCGTGTTGCAGAATTCAGCTGAATGTGAGGTTCTTGAAGCGGTTGAAGGAACGCAAGGCAACTGGAATGTTTGGCTTCTCAGCGTGTTGACTGATGACGATCGCTATCGCACGTTAACTGTTTTGCATGAGGTTAGCCGTTTTGAATATGAGCGAAAGCTACAGCTACTTGCAGAAGAGAAGCGATGGCGTGAATATTGGGAGCTTAAAGTTCTGTTTCACGATGTTCGCTATGCCTACAGCCTAACGATTCATAAAGCCCAAGGGTCAACCTTTGAGAACGTCTTTGTGGATGCTCGTGATTTATACGTCAATCGAACCGTTCACGAAAGGAACCAGTTGCTGTATGTTGCTGTTACTCGCGCGTCAAAGCGCTTGTTCATTCTTCAATAGCGTTTAATCTTTCAACAGCTCGTGTGAAACTGATGATGCCTGAGACTCCTTCCTTTTCTGATGCGATCGCCATGACTCAAGCGCTTCTCCGAGAGCTTGAGAACAAACACAGCAATGAGAAACCCGATGACCGAGCCGATGACCTGGCGATCGCACAAACCGTGACTCAATTGATGGGTGCTAAAGCAAGCGCACGGGGGTTCTTAGCGACCTTGCTCACCTATGATGGGGCGATCGCTGATCATCCACCAGCAGGTATCATTGAGGGCCTGCAAGCCCAGCCAGAACAGTCTGCTGATCTCATCGCCAAAAACTTAGCAATGTCATCAGCAATGGTCGTGGTACATCAACGCAATCACGATCATGAAAATTTTGCAGGTTCACGTCGCGTTCAGCAGCGGACGCGACAGCTGATTGAGCAACTATCCATGATTGAGCTGAATCAAGCCATTGACGAGATGATATCGAGCCTTGATGGAACATCAGACCGATATCAACCGTTTTTCAACCAGCAATCCTATGACAATGAGCAGCGAGAAGAACTCAAGAAGGTGTTTGAGTCTCTTAATCTGAGTGCTCAATTCTAGATGCTCAATCAACCGTAGAACGCCAGTCAGATCCAGGCTGTCTCGTTCAGTCTCACTGTGTCCGGATGTGATATCCGGCATATTCGTCTCCTTCAAACAAAAGAACTAGCCATGCGTGTTCATCGAAGGCAAGGGGGTAGACTTCTCGGTCTGCCTGTACCCCAGAGCGAACTTCAACAGATGGGAGAACACAATAGGGTTCTGACAAGATTGCTCGAACCTTATCTTTTGAATCTCGTTCAGAAATGGATAACACGTTCGCTAGATGTTCTTCGCTCAAGGCCACATGACCTTGGATATCTCCAGCGCATTCACTGAAATCTGCTGCGCTGGATGAAGGGAAACGCCGAGTTTGAACATCAATCATGAGGGCGATCAGAGCAACCATCAACCCACCCGCTAAAAGGTTTTTGAAGCCAGTGCTGGGTTGTTTACGGTTTGTCATGAGACCCGTCCTCGCTTTGAGACATTAAGAGAGAGCAAGCAACGATAAAAATCCAAGCCAAACCAAAAAAGATAGACATATTCATGACCTCTCATAGATTTATCAAAACCGTGCTTTT
>JBCBLF010000099.1:0-16274 GCA_038520475.1 Cyanobacteria bacterium J06627_8 | reverse complement strand
TGCACATTTTTGGTGGCAATGGCGATTGAGGCACCTTCTGATACGCATGGCATCGTATATCTTGTCGGCGCAGGCCCCGGAATCGTCGATTATCTGACTGTTCACGCCTTTCGCCTACTCCAAACCTGCGATGTTGTTGTCTATGATGCACTCGTCAATCCTGAGATATTGAGCCTCGTGTCCGAGGCGTGTCTTCATGTCCCCGTTGGTAAACGAGGTGGGCAGCCGAGCACCTCTCAGGATGAGATTAACCAAACCTTGGTCACACACTGCCAACGTCATCAGCGTGTGGTGCGCTTGAAAAGTGGAGATCCGTTTATTTTTGGACGCTGCACATCAGAGATTGAAGCCCTCCGTGCTGCCAATTGCGCGTATGAAGTGGTTCCTGGAATTTCATCAGCACTGGCCGCCCCCCTATTTGCCAGCATTCCATTAACCGATCCAGTTTTGAGCCAAGGATTTAGCGTGGTGAGTGCCCATCAGCCTGATCGTCTGAATTGGGATGCTCTGGTTCAAATGGAAACCGTTGTGATTTTGATGGGCACGCGACAGCTAGATACGATCGTGACAATCCTCTTAGAGCGGGGGCGATCGCCTAAAACTCCGATTGCAATTATTCAGTGGGCTGGGCATCCTCAACAAACACTATGGAGTGGCACGCTAGAGACCATTTTGGTTCAAACCTCACGGCAGTCACTTTCGCCTGCGGTCATTGTCATTGGAGAGGTTGTGGATCTTCGGTCTTACATTGCGCCAAACGCGTTATGATTCCTGCTAAGGAAAGTCATCTATTCATCGTAGAGGGCTGTTGCCTGGGCATCGTCATTGTGCCAGGAACAGTGAAAACCTATGAGCGTGGCAACGTCGCAACATCCGTTAGATGAAAAGACAATTTTAGTCACTCGGGCCGCTGGGCAGTCGAGTCAATTTGGTGAATTACTCCAGCAGGCGGGAGCAACGGTGATTGAAATGCCTGCGCTGGAAATTTGCCCTCCAACAAGCTGGGATGCTTTTGATCAGGCGATCGCCCAAGTTCAGGAGATCCACTGGCTGATTTTGACATCTGCAAACGGTGTGACCTATTTCTTCAAGCGGCTGTTCGATCTGGGATACTCCAACGACGATATCCGCCATCTCCACATCGCCGTTGTTGGGAAAAAAACAGCAGCCTGTCTTAAACACATGAATATCGTCCCTGACTTTATTCCACCGGACTATGTTGCTGATTCGTTAGTGGAGCATTTCCCCGATAGAGATACCCTTCACCGATCAACGATCCTGTTCCCAAGGGTTGAACAGGGCGGCCGGGAGGTTTTGGTAAAGGAGCTATCTGCAAACGGAGCCACTGTTATTGAGGTTCCGGTCTATCAGTCTGTCTGTCCAGCGGCGATCGCTCCGCCAGCCCTTGATGCACTCCAGCAAAAAACTATCGACGTGATTACCTTTGCAAGCTCTAAAACGGTCCGACATTTTTGTCAGATGATCGAGCAAGCGACCCACGATACACTGTTGGATGAGAGAGAGCTGCTAGCAACGCACGTCAAAATTGCTTCAATTGGTCCACAAACATCGCTAACATGTCACCAACTACTGGGGCGAGTCGATATTGAGGCAGAAACCTACACCTTAGAGGGGCTGACCACTGCCCTGATCAACTGGGCGTTGAGCACGAATAAGTCCATATGATGACTTCGCAACAGATATCAGCTGATAATGGCCAACACCACCAACGGATTATTGGTCTTACAGGCGGCATTGGCACGGGTAAGACAACGGTTTCAAATTATCTATCCGTTGAATACGGGTTCCCAATCTTAGATGCTGACATCATTGCCCGAGAGGTTGTTGTCGCAGGGTCTCCGGTTTTGAGCAAAATTGTTGACCGATATGGCCTTACCATCCTATTGCCTGATGGACAGCTTGATCGAATGCGATTAGGCAAGATTGTGTTCAGTAGCCTAGCCGAACGACACTGGCTAGAACAACAAATTCATCCGGTCGTGCGCGATCGACTGGATCACGATCTTCAACATCCATCCATTGTGTCGGAACCTATCGTTATCTTGGTCATTCCACTATTGTTCGAGGCCCGAATGACAACGCTCGTCAATGAAATTTGGGTTGTCTCTTGTACTGCTGATCAACAAATCGAGCGTTTGCTTAAACGCTCAATCAGCAATGGCGATGGACATTACCAGCTCAATCGATCACAGGTGCAAAAGCGAATCGATAGTCAAATGCCAATTGAGCGAAAGATAAAGCGCGCTGATGTTGTGTTAGACAATTCTCAGTCTGAGCAGATGCTGTTTCAACAGATTGATCAGGCGCTTGAGCAGTGTCCAGTCAAACAGTCGGGGCAACCGAGTCATCCACCTGGTTAAGATTAATTAGCCTAGTGAGAAAAGCGCAATTACCCAGATAATTAGAAGAAGCTAGACATTTTATTAGGCGATCGCATAAACTTATAAGGTTGTGAAGAAATTTGGCGATCGCAGTCATGGCTGTTCCAAAGAAGAAACGATCGAAATCAAAGCGGAGCATGCATCGTGCCGCATGGAGTGGAAAAGCTCGTCTACAAGCGCAGCGGGCATTGTCATTGGGTAAGTCAGTTTTAACAGGCCGTTCTAAGAGCTTCTACTATCCTCAAGATGAGGACGACGACGACGAGGAATAGGGTTGCATATCATCAACCGTAAGCCGATAAGTGGCTTATTGGTAGCAGTCTGATTAGAAATACGGACGAACCTTGCAGACACAACAAGGCTTGTGTCTGTCTTGACAGAGTCAGTTAATGAAGGGGGTGTGGAAAATCCTTATTTCCGCGCCCTTTGTCTGTTAGAGAGTTTGAATGAATTCAAGACTTACGCATTTCATACAAGTCCTTGAGTTCTGGGAAGGTTTTTTCGGGGGTTGCACCCATAAAAAACGTCCAGTTATGTAGGTCCTAGAATGAGCAGATGATGGGTCCTAGTTTCATCATCAATTATGAGTGAACGGCTTCAAAAGATCTTAGCTCAATGGGGGGTTGCATCACGACGCAATGCAGAAACCCTAATTAATGAAGGTCGCGTTCTGTTGAATGGAGTGCCCGCTACGCTTGGGCAGCGCGCTGACCCAAGCGTTGACCAAATTGAGGTTGACGGTCAAATCATTCGCCCTGTTAATAGGCCCGAACCAATTTACCTGCTGCTTAATAAGCCAGCAGGAGTGGTGTCAACATGTCATGATGAAAAAGGGCGCAAAACAGTACTTGATCTTCTACCTGAGGAGATGCAGCAGTCTTCGGGAATTCACCCGGTTGGCCGACTTGATACCGCTTCAACGGGTGCACTCCTACTGACAAATGATGGACAATTAACCTTTCGCCTGACTCACCCACGCCATTCGATTTCAAAGACTTACCTCGTGTGGGTCGATGGACATCCCAGTCCAGAAATCTTGCATCAGTGGTGCTTTGGAGTTCTTCTAGATGGACGAAAAACCCGTTCAGCAAAGGTTATGCCCTTAAAAAGGAAAGCAAATCAAACCTTGTTGAAAATCGTAATGCGGGAAGGCCGGAATCGCCAGATTCGCCGAGTGGCCGAACAACTCGGCCATCCCGTTACTTGGCTCCATCGCACTGCTGTTGGGTGCATTGAAATCAAATCACTGAAACCAGGGAATTTCCGTTCTTTATCTCCATCCGAAGTTAAAGCTTTGTGGTAATCTCATCAATAAAACGTAGGATGACATGGAACTCGATTTGAGGGGAATCGGTTAGCAATGGGGCAACATACAACTCAACCGAGTGAACGCCAGGTTGAGGCATTAATGCAAATCGGTGGTTATCTTCATGAGGTTCGTGAGGGGCAACTTCTCTCTCTCGAACAGGTTGCTGCACAAACTATGATTCAAGCCCGTTTGTTGAGAGCAATCGAAACGGCTGATTTTAATCAATTACCTGAACCTGTTTACATTCGTGGCTTTATTCGTCGATATGCTGAAACGCTGGGTCTAGATGGAAGTGTTGTCGCATCTAAGTTTCCGGTTGAGATTGATTTACGAAGTATTCAGCCATCTTGGGACAAATCAACGTCTCAGCTGCGTCCGACCCATCTTTGGATTGCTTACACAGTCGTTATCATTCTTGCAATTGGCGGCTTACAACAATATTTGACTCGGTTTTCTTCTCCTGCAAGTCAGGCAAGCAATACCGCAGAATCTCAAGCCGACGAACCGGCAGAAAGTTCTAACGCTACTCCGTCAACGGAAAATTCAAATTCTGGTCCACTGGCAGCGTCCAGTGAGGATTCAGTTCCCGAACCTGATACGGATTCACTTTTGCCATCAGCAGAGTTATCAAGTTCATCTGATGATGAGCTTGCTCAAGTCGAAACGTTTCCTGAGGGTGCGGACCCAGATTCTCCACTCAAGGTTACGCTTGAATTAACTCAGCGCTCGTGGTTACGAATTGTCGTTGACGGAAGACAAGAGCTGGAAGAAGTGTTACCTGAGGGGACTGAACAAACATGGGTGGGATCTCAAAGCATCACGATTCGTGCTGGAAATGCTGGAGGCGTTTTACTTGCTCAGAATGGAGAAGATAGTGAATTGATGGGTGATCCCGGAGCCGTTCGCGAGGTGACTTTCTCGGTTGAGAATCAGACAGCTAACAGCGAGACAAATTAGAGCCTAAAAAGGCTTACCAAAACTATTTGAGACAAGTGATGCATGGCAGTCACCTTGGGGTGACTGCCATGCATCATTAAGAGTTGGTACTAGACCGCTGTCGTTTCTTCTTTGACCTGCGGGTGAAAATATTCATAAATCTGTTGCGCGAGTTTTGGCCCAATGCCAGGGACCTCGGCAATTTTTTGGGGTGTGGCTTCGCGGATGTAGTCAACCGAGCGAAAATGGGCAAGCAGCTCCTTTTTCCGTTGTCCGCCAAGCCCTGGAATATCATCGAGACGCGATCGCCGCATTCGATCGGTGCGCTTTTTGCGATGGAAGCTAATGGCAAATCGATGCGCCTCGTCACGCAAACGACGGAGGAGCTGAACACCAGGCTGCTCGGCTTCGGTGTCGAGCGGAAATGACTCTCCTGGCAAGAAAATTTCTTCGCGCTGCTTTGCGAGGCTCACGACGCGCACCTCATCGAGCAAATTCATGTCTCGGAGAACCTCAACAACGGCAGACAATTGACCTTTTCCGCCATCAATCATCACGAGATCGGGAAAATCATTTTTCATCGTGTTGGGCTCAAGAACCGAATTTTTGATGGTGCGCTGTTCAGCGATCGCCTGTTTTTTCTCAGCATACCGACGAAACCGGCGACGGATAACCTCTGCCATACTGGCAAAGTCATCTGAGTGTCCGGCTCGAACGGTTGGATTCTTAATTTTGTAATGACGGTAGTGTTGCTTTGCTGGCAGCCCATCGACAAACACCACCTGCGACGCAACTGCATCGGAGCCCTGAATGTGAGAGATATCGTAGCCTTCAATTCGGTGGGGAAGGTCAGGTAAGTCAAGAATCTCTGCCAAATCGAGCATGGCTTGGTTATTGCGTTCAGCAAAACGCTGAGTGCGGGCCAATTCATACCCTGCATTTCGCTCAATCATCTCAATGAGATCTGCTTTGGCCTGCCGCTGAGGCACGTAAATTGAAACCTTTCGACCTCGGCGTTCGGTTAAGTAAATGGAGAGAATCTCATGGTCTGGCAGCTCGTGCTGGGTGAGAATTTCAGCCGGAATCTCGACCGAATCGACCGTTTGATAGTGTTCCTCGAGAACTCGCTGGAGAATTTCGCCAGGCGTGCCAGACTGCGCATCAGCAACAAATCCCAAATGTCCAACCAGGCGTCCGGCTCTCACTTGGAAGAGTTGAATACAGGCGTGGTGGTCGTCTGCGACGAGGGCGATCGCATCTCGCGTGACGGTGTCATCTGGCGACGAAACTTTTTGGTCGGCTCCTAAATACTGCAACCCTTTAATCTGATCTCGCAATCGAGCTGCGACCTCAAAATTCAGCTCTTCCGCGGCTTTTTCCATATATGCAGTTAGGGCATCTTCAAGCTCTTTTGTGCGGCCCTGAAAAATCATGGCAACCGTCTGGAGGGTCTTTTTATACTCTTCTGGAGAAATGAGTTTTTGGCAAACGCCCGGACATTTGCCGATGTCGTAGTTCAGACAGGGGCGATCGCGATGAACGGGTTGAGGTCGCTGTCGCAGTGGAAAGATACGTTTCACAATGCTGAGCGTCCGTCTTAGCACGCCGACATTCACATAGGGACCGTAGTAGCGATCGCGTGTGTTACCCAGCCGTCGCTTGCGGGTTACAAAAATTCGAGGGTAGTCTTCAGACCAGGTGATGCAGAGATACGGATATTTCTTGTCATCCTTCAGCAACACGTTGAAGTGTGGTTGGTGCTGCTTGATCAGATTAGCTTCGAGCGCTAATGCCTCCGCTTCAGAATCGGTAACGATAAACTCGATTTCGACAATTTGCATCACCATCATAGCGATGCGAGGATTTAGCCGATGATCATCCCGAAAATAAGAGCGAACACGAGCCCGTAACCTCTTAGATTTACCAATGTAGAGAATGTTGTCGTTCTTATCTCGCATGAAGTAGACCCCAGGAGTTAACGGGATCTCCTTGAGTCGAGTTTCCAACCGTTCGGGGTCTTTGTGTAGAGGAACTGGCTTAGAATTGAGGGTCACAGGCACCAACTACTGACGAAATCTCTCGTGGAACGTACACAAGTCCTATCTCTAATGGCGATCGCTAGACCGAGCCGAACGATCAGCAGAATCACGCTTTGATGGACTGGCAGACACTCCAATTCTTAGAATAGCGAGAACAGACGTTCTTAGGGAAAAGGTTAAGGCTTTTTACCAGTTGTCAGTTGATGAATCCATCCAATGGATTTTGTTTGAACATCCACAAAGTGCGCAGCAAGAAACCAACGATCCATACAACCGGCTGCATACACCTTTGAATAGGGCTCTCGAAACAAATCAATCAACCAGTGAAGATGTCGTAACACGTTTTGGTTGCCATCCAAGATGAGAACTTGACCACCGGATGTGGTGAGTCGGAAACATTCATGGAGAATGGCTTGTGCGATCACTGGGGGTGTTTCATGAAAGAGAAAAGACGCAGTCACAACATCAAAGGATGCACTGTCGAATCCAGTTGCTTCGGCTAACCCATGATGGAGGGCGATCGCCTGCTGGGTCTGCTGCGATTTCCGCTCGGCCATCAGCAACATGTAGGGCGATAGATCGAGGCCAATCACATCTGCGTTTGGATAGGCTTGCTTTAGCATCACCGTTGTAGAGCCAGTGCCACAGCCCAGATCGAGAATTCGGAATGGCTGTCCTTGGATATGGGTGATGAGCTGCTGACGAACCCATCGTTCACTCGGAGGTGAGGCAAATGCTGTAACAATGTCATAGGTGATTGCCGCCACTGATGTCAGATAGCCTCCATCGATGCCGTGAAATTGTGGCGCGCGGTAATAGTCTGGATAGGCAATGTGAGCATTCTGAACGCGCTGAATTTCCTGCGGCCAATTAACAGTCTCGTAGAACGCTTGGTTATCGGCGCCGATAATGAGCCCAAAGAGCGATCGTAGAGCGCGATGGTGAATCAAGGCATTGTCATTGATCGAGGCATTATCAGTGGCTGAAGGCTGTGTATCCATATCATGCGCTACCGTGCAGCCGGTTCAAGTTCGTTCAATAACGATGGTGATTGAATCCCCTGTTCGGTGATGATGGCTGTGATGAGTTCAGCAGGGGTAACGTCAAATCCTGGGTTGTAGAACTCTGCGCCTTTTGCACACAGTATTGTTTCTCCAATTTTGTAGATTTCACTGACATCCCGTTTTTCAATCGGAATATGGTGACCGTCAACAAGGCCAAAATCGACTGTATTGATGGATGCCGCAACATAAAAGGGGATGTTGTGAGCCTTTGCCATCAGTGCTAAGCCATAGGTGCCAATCTTGTAAGCCGTGTCTCCATTCGCTGCAATGCGATCGGCACCGACCACAACAGCATCAACCATACCCTGACTCATGCAGTGAGCAGCCATGCTGTCGGTGATGACGGTAACGGGGATCGATTCTTGAACGCATTCCCAGACGGTGAGTCGAGCCCCTTGCAGTCGCGGTCGGGTTTCACAGACATAAATGCGGTCTAGTCGGTCAGCCTTTTGAAGCGATCGCACCACCCCCAGAGAGGTGCCGTATCCCGTTGTTGCCAGCGCTCCTGAATTTCCACAGGTCAGAATTCTGAGTTTTTCAGGAGTTTTAGGCAAGGCTTCCATGCCATGATCCCCAATCGTGTGGCAGATTCTTAAATCATCTGCATGAATGGCCTTGGCAGTATTTAATAGCTGCTGCTTTATTTCTTCGACTGAGTCAGTTGACTCCTGAGCAACGCGCATCATTCGTCCGATCGCTCGAGATAAGTTCATGCCAGTGGGTCGGGTCGCAATCAACGACTGAGCCAACGCTTCTAACCGCTCTAAAAACGCATCTCGATGGGTTGTATCAATATCCCTTGCGCCCATATACAGTCCATAGGCTGCGGCGATCGCCATGACCGGAGTGCCTCTCACAATCAGCGTTTGAATGGCACGAATCATATCATCGCACCGCCGAACTTCAACTAGAGTAAATTCCCGAGGCAATCGGGTCTGATCAATTAATGTAACGTGGTCACCGTTCCACAGAATTGAATACACAAAACTGCTGTCAGCCATGATTGAAATTCCTCCAGCACAGTCGATTAGACAAGACAAAAACAGGAAACAAGCGCCACCCGACTCAACCTTAGCAAAGAGCAAACACCTGAGGGAGTACAGACAATAAAGCAATTCTGAGAGGGAGTTGACCGGGAATCCGAACCAACAAATAGGGAAACTGCGGACATTTGGCGATTTTGTTGAACGGACCTTGTCGGTAGAATGGAAATGGTCATGCGCAACTGAACAGGTTGTTGCAATTGGCCCACACTATAGCTAAAGCATATTTAAAGATGGGATTTTTTGACTCTGAGATTGTTCAGAAGGAAGCTCGTGAGCTATTTGAGGACTATCAACGGCTCATTCAGCTAGGTGGAGACTACGGCAAGTTTGACCGAGCAGGCAAAAAGCTATATATCGAGCAGATGGAAGCCATCATGGACCGCTACAAAGTCTTCATGAAGCGCTTCGAACTATCAGATGATTTTTCAGCCCAAATGACTGTTGAGCAATTAAAAACTCAACTGGGTCAGTTTGGCATTACCCCTGACCAGATGTTTGCACAGATGAACACGACCCTGGAGCGGATGAAGTCTGAATTAGAACGCCAGTCGTAGATTTTTACAAGAACAGGCCTTAAAAGGGCAGATCTGAACAGTCCAAACCTAAACACGTCTGAGGCGATCGCTTCCTTGTTTGTGCTGTCTCGATAAATGCACGCCTACTGCATCTGCACTTAAGGCATACGTATACATCACCACTTTGTAATCTTCTTAAATCTGCAACAAAGAAATAGGGATGTCGAGCCCGCGTTGTATGCCCGACATCCCTATTTCTTTTTGAACCTGAGTGTCACTGTGCAAGCCGGGACAGATTAATTTGTCCGGACGGTTATAGGTAAGCACTGTTTTTTGTATTGAACTTCCACAGCGTTCGCTGGCTAATGCAACCATGCGTTAATCCAAAGAATTGAACTAACGCGAATGCTGCCAATGTAACATCAGCATCTCCTTCGTCTGGAATTGTGATGCTCTTAGGTCAACTGTTATGCGTGTCTCTCTTGTGGCTCTGTGCAGCCTTACAGTCTATGCCCTACAAGACGGTTCTAACTCCGCTCTAGCGTCTCCCTTGTCCGAACCAGAGGCAACTGGCAATGAAACTGCCACGCTACCGACAATGGATAGCCGGCCAGAAGAAGTGCTGTCGCTGGTTCCTCCAGAACACTCAGAGGAGTTCCTCTTTTCATCAGCAGCAGAGCCATTAATGCCATTGATGGAGAGTCCCACAACACATCGCTCCGAAACAGATATCAATGCGATAAATGGGCCTGAACAGGGGGCGATCGTGACTGAATCGACTGCACCTGAATTGGCTGCGACTGAAACCATTGCTCTCGAACCGATCGCGTCTGAACCCACCCGCATTGAAGCCACTGTCGCAAACACCAGCTCGGCTCAGGAGATCGCAGGAGCCATTGCTATCCATACAGCGCCTTCCTGCCCTAGAGGAAATCGAGCCATTACACGATTGGGACATGCCTTATCAACGTCCATTGCATCAGGGCTAGAGACTGGATCACCCGAACGAGTCCGGGTACGCCTGCCACGTCAGGCGGCAGACGATTGCGTCGATAGACCCGCAAATGAACTCGCTAATAATGAAGCGGTGGGTAACGACAGCAGCAATAGAGCAAGTGATAGCAGCACTAATGGGGCGATCGCCCAACATCTTGCAGCGCCTCAACCCTTTGTAGAATCATCCAGTGGATTGATGGTCGCAGAAAGAAGCTTGGGTGATGCCATTCGAGACACTGCTGACCAAACAGCCGAACAACTTGGACTGGGTGACACAGCTGCATCGCCGTTAGAGCGTCCACCGACACGACTCTTCAATTTAGAAACTGCCAATCATCTGCAAGCAGGTGCGCTACAGCTGTCGGCAGGCGTTCATCAAACACCACCTGACGATTACCCAGCGACCGGCAATCAAATCTATCATGGAGAACTCATATGGGGCATTCGTGATGATCTACAGCTCGCGATCACCGGACAGGTTTTTGATGATCCACCTGGAGAAGCCATTGATGGAGAATTTCCAAATGTTCGGCTCATCTCCCTCGCTACTAGCGCTAAATACCGCATTCTTGAGGAAGAGAATTTTGCGCTGGGGGTGCTGGGATCGATTGAGCTGCTGTCGCTGTCATCGTCATTATTTGACACCGACGACAGTGATGAACGCGTGGTTGGCGCACTGCAATTTCCGTTTACCTACAATGCTTCTCCTGACGTCCAGCTTCACCTCACACCAGGATTTAGCTTTTTACCTGGATCATTCAGCGATGCTGATTTTTATGGCACAACGTTTAACCTCGGAACCGGTTTAAGTTGGCGACCCTCAGACCGCTGGATGTTATTTAGCACGCTCACGATTCCGATTGGGCCTGGAGACAATAGCATTGATTCAGATGATGGCAGTACCGATCGCCGGCTCGTGTGGAGCGTCGGGACCCGATACAACGTGACTCCTAAGGTGGGGCTCGATTTATTCGCTACAAATGGATTTGGGGTAACGCCAGCAACCAGTGGGCTAACGTTTATTCCTGACGGAGATGATGCACTCATTGGTGTGCGACTCCACTACACGCCTGATGCCCGTTCGACCTATCGGCAGAGCTTCCGACAAACGCCTGATGTTCCCCTATCTGAGCGCGATCGCCAATTACTGGTTGACGGATTTACATTAACCACCGCAAACACACTCCAACCTGGCAGCGTTGCATTATCTGGGGGAGTGGGTTCTAACGGAAACTACAACGTTGGAGTCGCGTATAGTCCTGATCGAGATTTCCAAATCGAAGCCTTTTTAGAAGAATTTGGCTCGGAAGATGAAGTTGGAACCGACGTTTCCGCTGGAGACGATTTGAAATATCTCCTGGGAGCACGCGTTCGATTGCTCGATCAGGTGCAGGGTGATCCGGTTTCTCTTGCTGCGCGACTGCTCGGCGGTCGAGATACAGACAGCGACAATCAAGTCGGCACTCTCTTCATAGACGTGCCACTAACCTATCAGGTAAATTCCCGAACAGCACTAACCTTTAATCCCCGTCTATCAGCATTTGCAGATGAGTTTCAATTCGGAGTCGGATTTGGAGTCAACTATGAAGTTATCAGGGGATTGCAGCTCATTGGTGAGGTCACTCCGCTAGTGAATGGAGAACCAACCGTGTGGGCCGCCGGCACACGCTACCGAATTCCTGAAACATCCGTTAGTCTTGATGTCTATGCCACCAATGCAATCGGACGCAATGGATTGGGTACGTTAGCAGGTGATTTGGGAGGAGCAAGGTTCGGGTTTAACGTCAATTGGATTCTAGGCGATCGCTAGTTCGCCACACTCTACTTAAAAGCTCTTGCAAGTCATGGATAGCCGTCGCCAGTTCCGTTAGGACAAGAGGCAAGCCACTTGGTTGTGTGCTTAGGAACTGAATAATACTTGGTGTCCGTGCCTAAATGACTAAAGCTATAAATGACTAAAATCTGCTGGCTGATATGCATATCAGCCGGTTACCTAACTATTGTGTTTCGTTAGTATCCGACGAATGTGTTCAGCCACCGTATCGGGACACTCAATCATCGCAAGGTGACCACAGTCTGGAATTTCAATCACGTTTTCACCCGTACATTGAAAAGAAGAATGAAAACTGGCGAGATGATTAACATACTTGGGCTCCATGATGTCATCTTTCGCACCACCAATGAAGTAAACAGGCTGTTCCAGCTGAGATACAACACAGGGCAATTTATGAACTTCTTCCTCGGTGGTGGAATCTAGAAGACTGCCCAATGCAGCGGTTTCCTCTGCAGTAACGAGATCAATCACCCGCTGACGTCCCCACCTGCGATCAACTGGATGTGCAACGTTCATCCGATTCATCATTCGATCAATGAACGGAAGGTTTTGCAGCCAAGGCGGACGAAATCGAATCAGCTGTTGTCCAACAGCCCGAAACTTTTCGAACTCTTCTTTGAGGTAAATTCCTCCGCCAGCATTAATGCAGGCAACACCTTTGATGCGTCTTGGAGCCTGTTCAGATGCCCATATGGCAATACTGCCTCCTAGGGAGTGTCCAATCAGCCATGCGTGATCAACGTCCAGTGTTTCGAGCAGAGCAACCAGATCAGCCGCATAATCAGCAGGCGTAAATCCGCTATTCATTATGCTCGCAGTCGAATGATTGGTCGCTGACCTGTCCGTTGTCACGCTTGGTGAAACAAGCGGCCTGACACCATTACTTTCAAGGGTTCGTTGAAGAGAAGAGCGCTGCAATACAGGAGTTTGAGAGTCTCCAAACCCTCGTAAATCGTAAGATAAGCACTGATAATCATCTGAGAGCTCATGAATCAATGGCTCCCAGTACCCACGACTCAGCAGCCAGCCGTGCACAAACACAAGAACACAAGAACGATGGGTGGCTGGAGTCAGTTCGTAGGCGTGTGGATATCCCAGTATATCTACGGTATTGACCATAGTTCTATGGTAACTTGAACTGGCTCAAATGGATTGCTTCTGTCATGCTGTTTTCATTGCCTATTGCCCCGCTGGTCAAACAACTCCGGCACTTTGTCGAACGCTCTCATGCAGCCTTTTACACACCCGGACATAAACGAGGAAATGGATCTTCAACGATCATCAAGCAACTCTTGGGCGATCGCCTATTTGTTGCAGATTTACCAGAGCTTCCAGGGCTTGATAATTTATTCAATCCTGAAGGCGTCATTCAGGATGCTCAACAGTTTGCCGCTCAGGCATTCGGTGCTGATCGAACCTGGTTTTTAATCAATGGTTCGACCTGCGGCATCGAAGCAGCTGTTCTAGCAACTTGCAAACCGGGCGATCGCATCATTGTGCCGCGAAATCTTCATCAATCAGTGGTCTCTGCACTTATTTTGGGCGGTGTTATGCCGGTCTTTGTCGTTCCTGATGCTGACGACACGTTGGGAATTGCCCACGGGGTTTCAGTTCACACCATCCAAGCAGCGATCGATCAATATTCAAACGTCGCTGCCATTCTGCTGACCTACCCGACATATTATGGTGTGACCTGCAATCTGGCAGCGATCGCTACCCTTGCGCACAATCATGGAATTCCAGTACTCGTAGACGAAGCTCATGGGGCCCACTTTGCGTTCCATCCTGATCTGCCACCTTCTGCCCTATCTCAAGGCGCTGACCTCACGGTTCAATCAACCCACAAAGTCTTATCCGCTCTAACCCAGTCATCAATGCTGCATATCCAAGGCGATCGCATTCAACCTGAGCGGATTAGTCGAGCACTGCAATTAGTTCAATCCAGCAGTCCAAGTTACCTATTGTTAGCGTCATTGGATGCGGCGCGAGCACAGATGCAGGACAAGGGTCGTGCTTACATGGACAACACATTGGCTCTGGCTAGGCAAGCCCGTGAGGCGATCGCCCAAATTCCGGGCATTCGAGTGTTTGAGCTCAATTCAGACTCATGTTCAGCAGGTGCAGCCCTTGATCCGACTCGTTTAACGGTTGATGTGAGTGACTTGGGTATCACGGGATTTGACGCTGACGAACAGCTTTACGACCAGTTAGGCGTTATGGCTGAACTGCCTGGACTCAAAACGCTGACGTTTATCATCAGCTTAGGCAACACAAGAAACGATATTAAGACCCTGGTGAATGGACTCCAAACCTTGTCGGATCAGCATTTTCCCTTATCCTCGACACAAGAACCAAAAAGAGATGTTATTTCATTCAGTGCATCAATGGCGGCTCAGCTTGAGGTGAATGTGCCAGCCATGTCTCCTCGGGATGCCTTTTTTTCAAAGAGCGAACCGGTTGCGATCGCCCAATCTATCGGTCGCATCAGTGCTGAACTGGTGTGCCCCTATCCACCAGGAATTCCGGTTGTGTTGCCAGGAGAACGGATTACCGCTGATGCTCTTCAGGTATTGCAGCACGTCTCAGCAGCAGGTGGCGTCATCACCGGGTGTGCAGATGAACAGTTAGAAACATTGATGGTTGTGTGCTGATATCAATTCTGGAAAAACCCAGTGATCCGTATGGTGGGGTCACGCTAGCGTGACCCCACCATACGGATCACTGGGTTTTAGCGAAAAGGAATGAGCAAACCAAGAAAGAGACCCATCCTCCAAATGGAAAACATGGAGGTCATGAAACGGCTCATAGATGTGGGTAGAGAGGCGTCATTCAACGCTTGGCTTCGTCAGAATGAGCAAGAGCAGTGGTAATGGCGTTGACATAGGCCTGCACTTGTAGATCAATACCCGTGATCGCGGTGCCAACAACAACACTAAATGCGCCCCGTCTAAACGCGATATTCGCCATTTCAGGCGACGCGATGCCACCTTCACAGATGACAGGAACGGTCAGCAATTTAGCCATTTCAGCCAAGAGGTCTAATCCAGGGGGCTGCTCATCACGAGTATCGGCAGTGTAACCAAACAGAGTAGTTCCGACTATATCCGCTCCAGCCTCGGCTGCTGCGATCGCCGACTCAAGGGTATCGATATCAGCCATCACAGGTTTACCCAGTTGGGTATGAATCGTGTCAATCAGCGTCGCCATCTGCTCATCTCCAGGACGACGGCGACGGGTTGCGTCAATCGCAATGATGTCTGCACCCGCAGCGGCAATCGCCTCAGCATGGTGAAACTGTGGAGTAATGTAGACCTCAGAATCAGGAAACTGCTGTTTCCACAATCCGATGATTGGAGCCGTGACGCGATCGCGGACAGCTTTGATGTGATCAGGGCTGTCGATACGGACACCTACAGCCCCATTTTGCACGGCAGCCTGGGCGATCGCCGCAATGATAGATGGATGATGAAGCGGAGATTGGGCTGGGGCCTGGCAAGAGACCACCAACCCCCGCTTAAGACGGGCGATCGCATTTGAGTTCATGGGCAGATAAAGCGGCGTTAGACAAATGATCGAAGGTGCATGAACTCAGTTTAAGCGACCGCATTAGAGATCGCCGCTGCCGACCTCATCACCATCTACATGCATCACGAATGGCTCTTCGCTGAGGTCACTCAGGTCAACCGAATTCAGCAACGTAGACCATTTTGTCTTACTTTGAAGATTACTGGGATCAGCAATCCGCTCTTCAGCTAATAAATCGAGGGCGTTGAACCAAATTCCTGCTTCGGCATAGAGGGCCGCATGGGTCTCCACAGGGGCCGTGCTGAGCTGAGTCTCCAATGTGGACCCAGCCTCAATCGTGGTCCGCTGCACCCAACCATCGGTATACAAATCGCCTGATCGGTCGTTGAAATCACAAATCAAAGAGAAGTACCAATGATAGTTTTCGCCAATGGTCAGGGCAGGAAATCCTGAATGCTCAGGAAGCGACAAGCTTATGATGCCAGGTTGATCAGTAATCTGGAACGTCGTCAGATAAACTTCGTCATTGTTTTCATCTAACAAAACGAACTCTGCTGCTTGTGCACCGATTTGAGGCACATACCAATAGAAGGTTGGATATTCGTCTA
>JBCBLF010000098.1:0-16301 GCA_038520475.1 Cyanobacteria bacterium J06627_8 | reverse complement strand
CAAGCCACAGTGATAGTAATCATCATTCTCCAACAGCGTCGGTTACCCTAAGCCAGCTCTTCCCCATTGTGTCTACAGGACGCGATCTCACTCGGAAGGCATTCCTTGTTCCCGGAATCATCACCATTTCCTTTGTCGTTTTGTTGTTCATTACGGTGGGGAAATCAGATTGGTTTAATGTCGTTGTTGCGGCTTATATTGCGATCGCGGCCTATTACTTTGTCTATCGGCTATGTGGCCGTCATAAGCACTGGCTGGTCATTTTTGGATCAGGGCTACTGACCACAGCAGTAATGGTCAGCCCAGCGCTACGAGGATTTCTCTGGGTGTTTCGAGAAGTGCTTCCGGGTGCCATTCCAGGGCCAGACGAATCCGTCAATATTGTCGTGTTGCTCGTTAACATGTTTTTTGGCGCAGGGCTGATGGAAGAGCTGCTGAAGGGCATTCCAATCTTACTCGGAGCCTGGGTCGCCATCAATTTGCGATCGCCCTACCGAGATATCTTCGGCGTTGCTGAACCGTTAGACGGCATTCTCATCGGAAGTGCCTCAGCGGTTGGCTTCACCTTAATGGAAACGCTCTTCCAATATGTCCCATCGATTGTCAACGATGTAACCTTGCAAGCCTCTGGGATTGATCCGGAGTTAATGGGGCTCCAGCTCCTCATTCCGCGAATTCTGGGATCTGTATCAGGGCATATGGCTTACAGTGGCTATTTTGGATATTTCATCGGCCTGAGCGTGCTTAAACCCAAGTCTCGATGGCAAACATTGATGATCGGCTATCTGTCTGCGTCGCTGCTTCACGCACTCTGGAATACCACGGGATATATTAATCCGGTCGTATTGGCGCTGGTTGGAATTTTGTCCTACGCCTTCCTGACGGCAGCGATTCTTAAAGCCCGTGCCCTGTCGCCCAACCGATCTGAAAACTTTGCAACTCGCTTTTTTAAGCTATAAGGGCATGCCTTGTTGTGCTCTAGCCAGTAACCCTTAACCTTCCATGTCATGAAGCTGTCCTACCGCAAGCGTTTTAGGACTAATGTCTACATTAAGTCTTAGCTCCGCGATATCGAAGTTGTCGCTTGAGATCATAATATCGGGCAAGTTGAGGAATAATGCCTTGATGTCCAAGCACAATCACCGTGTCACCCCCATTGAGCACTATCGTCCCCGGAGGCTGATGGACAACCGTACCATCTGCCTGACGAATTGCGATGATGAGAAACCCTCGGTTTCCTTGAAATTCAAGCTGTTCGGCTGTGGTACCTGCAAGCAGAGACCCTGGTGAAATCGTTAGCTCATCAATTCGCATATTGATTTGATCCAACAATTCATCGAGATGAGCACGTTCATTGTTTTCATCTAAAAAATCGATCGTCGTTGGTCGAGTAATCAGATTTGTGATGCGTTGAGCGCTGATAGTCGCAGGCAACACCACATGATCAGCACCTGCAAGCTTCAGTTTCTTCTCGGTGGACGGCAGTTCCCCCCGCGCTAAAATCGTTAGCTTTGGATTAAGTTCACGGGCCGTCAGGGTAATGAACACGTTATCTGCATCACTCGACAGCACAGTGGCGATCGCGATTGCACGTTGAATACCAGCACCTTTGAGAACGTTTTCATCCGCTGCGCTACCCATATAGGTCAAGTAGCCCAGTTCTTCTGCTTTGGATATCTGGTCGGATGACACATCAATGATGATAAATAAGCGTTTGGCATCGGTTAGCTCGCGAGCGAGCACTCGTCCAATACGCCCAAATCCACAGACAATGACGTGGTCTTTTAGGTTTTCAATGTCTTGCTTTTTGCGACGGGAATCCAGCGCTCGGTTGATTTCTCCCTCCATCATCAGCTGTACAAAGCCTCCCACAATATATGCCACAGAAACAAACCCGGCAAAAATGACCAAAATGGTGAAAAATCGCTCATTTGGCGTATCTAAAGGTCTAACTTCTCCATACCCCACCCCAAAGATGGTGATGGCGACCATGTAGATGGCGTCTATCAATTCCCATCCCAAGATGGTGTAACCGATGACAGCGATGACAACGGTCAGAATAAAAAAGACAATTCCGGTGAGAATACGTTCAAACGAGTTCTGCATAAAAGCTAGATCATCGCAAGATCGATAGAACCGCCAGAAACCAGCGCCGACGGTTTGTCAGGACATAAGGCTGGAACCTACTCGGGTTTCTCAAACCATTCGTCAACGGCTTCGTCTTTTGTATTGGTATTTCGCGCAGGGGTGTCTCGCTCAAATTCCATGTGAATTGATCGGGTTTGTTCACCATCAGCGGCTACGGCCTGAATGGGGAAATCGATGTCTCCATCTTGGAACGACATTTGGAATCGGAACGTTCCATCAGAACTAAGATGAATAGGAGTTCCTCCAACCGTCACGCTTGCATCGGGTTCTGTGGCGCCATACACAATGAGTTCAGCGTCGGCCACCAGCCAGAATTTTCGAGGGCGAATCGGCGGTGCAGAAGCAGAGAAGCCCACCCCAGACATGCCAATCCCAGACATGGTCAGACCTGCACCTGATGCACCAGCAGTGGTCCACATGCCCATTCCCGAAGGAAAAACATAGGAGCTAATGGCAGATTGGGGGATCTGCTGCATCGAACCAAATAGTGATCCGGCGACTCGCAGCGCCTCAACAGACTGAGCTAACCCAAACACCTGATCATGAATCGGCGATTTTCCTGGAGTTATCTGATCCGGTGGCACCAGCGTTGTCAGTGTTCGATCTCTTAGATCATCATCCCAATTCACCGTGAAGAACTGGTCGCTGAGCCAGTCTGATGGGTAAATTGGCGGGGTATGAACGGTAGCCGAGCGAGCCAGCATGAGCCAATCGCCAGATCCGGTAACATATCCAATTTCAGCCAGATAGTCGCGATCGCTCACTGGGATCGGCATGTACCACGTTCGAGCCATCTCATCACAGGTGTATTGCTGAACGCTGTGGGGATTTTGATGAGCCAAATCGACATTTGTAACGTCGTAGAGTCGTAGAGCAAGGGTCTGACCACCTTGCTGACGCAATGCCTCCTTATGGTCATTGGGAATATCCCAGTAGAGATAGGCCCATTGGGGGTCTCGCGGTAAAAGGACAATTTGGCTTTCTCCATAGCCATCCGGCAAATCGGATAGCCCTTGGTCAACGTCTGCTAGCTCCTCTGCTGAAAGGTCGGCTTGTCCCACGTCAAACTTTTTCGATTCGACGATGGACTGATCGCGATCGCCTCCGACCGCAGACACGCCCGCCGCGCCGGCGACAGCCCCTGCCATCTGAGCGCCTCTACCCTGACTAAAGGCTGGATCATCACCTGGAATCGCTGGTGATGCATTGCCATTGAGCCGCTCTAAGGCCCGATTACGTCCGGCGATCGCCTCTGGATTACCAGCTTCTTGACTCAGGGCCGCATCAAAGCTAACTAACGCCTCTTCATTCTGCTGCGTATCAAGGAGCGCAATGCCCTTCTCGGTCATGGTTTTGGCAACCAACGAGGTGCCGCCCAGCAGGAGTCCGCCCGTTGCCAGCTTTGTGAGATGGGAGGAACCGAGCATATCGGTGGCCGTTGCTGACTGATCAAACAAGGGAATCGCGTCATTAGGTTGTCCCAGCTTAGTCAGCGCTTCTCCTTTGCCAGTCAATGCTTGAGCCGAGTTTGATTGAATCCCTAGAGCCGTGTCAAAGCTGGTTGATGCTTCTGCCGAGCGTTTTGCTTTGTTGAGCAAGCTGCCTCGCGCAACCCATGCCAAAGTATTTTGGGGCTCTTCTTTCACCGTTTGATCCAGAGCCACCAGCGCTTCGTCTGACTTGCCAACTTCAGCAAGGGCAAGGGCCGAGGCAAGACGGGGGGTGACACTTGAAGCAGAAGGGCCTGCTTCGTCGATGCTGAGTAATCCGAGAGCCCGGTTCCGTCCGGCGATCGCATCAACCGATCGCGAATCAGTGTCCAGGGCAGTATCGAAGGTTGCTAACGCCTCTTGCGGCTTCTTCCCACTCAGCAGGGCATACCCTTTGCCAGAGAGTGCTTTGGTCGTTAGCGCAGCTCCACCCAGCAACAGTCCTCCAGTGGCAAGATTCTTCATACTGGATGATGGCGTTTCGGCGGTCGCTGCCATCGCTTGGTCAAACAGCGGCATCCCGGCATCGGCTTTTCCAGTTTTAACCAGCGCTGTTCCCTTTCCGATCAACGCCTGAGGAAGATTGGGTTGAAGTTCAAGGGCTTGATCAAAGCTACCAAGCGCATCTTGGGGACGATTGAGTCGATTCAGTAGATTACCCTTGGCAGTCCAGGCCAAAACATTTTGGGGCTCATCTGTCACCGTTTGGTCGAGTGCCGATAGCGCCTCATTGGTGTTTCCAACCTCTGCCAGAGCGAGGGCCGATGATAATCGAGGCGACACGTCAGCAGAAATATCTGCATTAGAAACCGGCTGCTGAGCTACGTCTGAGCCCACACCTGTGCCAATCGCGCCAAGCGCTCGGTTTCGTCCAGCGATCGCATCCACAGAACGTGAATCACGGCTCAATGCAGCATCGAACGACTCTAGCGCCGCGTCGGGTTTACCAGTCTCAAGCAACGCAAATCCTTTTCCTGAGAGGGCCTTCGCAGTGAGCGCTGAGCCGCCAACCAGCAGTCCCCCAGTTGCTAGAGTGCCCATATTGAATGCTGGCAATCGATTGTTCGCGTCGATAGCCCGGTCAAAAACGGGAATCGCCTCCTGAGCACGACCGAGCTTTGTTAATGACACACCTTTACCTACGAGAGCTGGAGGTGAGTCTGCTTGAATGCTGAGCGCCGTCTCAAAGCTATTCATTGCCTCCTCTGAACGCCCCATCTGATTCAATAAATTGCCTCGGGCGATCCAGGCGAGCATGTTGGAGGGATCGTCGCGCACTGCCTTATCAAAATTTCTGAGCGCATCGTCTGATTTTCCAGCTTCAGCAGCTCCAAAGGCAGCTGCCAGGTTTGGAGAGATGGCTGGGGTCGATGCGTCAGTCGAACCCAGATCAGTATCTCTAGTAGATGCAGGTGTGGGCTGGGCCGTCTCTGCTGGAGCTGAGTCAGACGAGCGACGACTCAACCACCAAAGCACCAGAGCAAGAAGTGCGAGGGGGAGCAACCACCAAATCCATGCAGGAAGCCTACCGCGAGCAGGTGTTACTGGTGAAGCATATCCAGCAACAGGATCACCAATCGGAGTGCCGCTAACGTCGCGAAGCTGAAGATTTCCATCTGTCCCCCCAGTCACGATAGATGCTCCATCTGGGCTAAGCGCCAACGCCGCGATCGCCCCTGCAGCCGCTCCCTCAATAACATTGATCGATTCGCCATTCCGATTCCAGAATCGCAGCGTCCCATCGGCTCCTGCACTGGCGATATCTGAGCTACCCGGCACAAATGCAACCCCATTGATTGCTCCATCATGGCCGGTTAGCGGCTCACCCAGGGCCGTCCCGTCCAAGTTCCAGAGACGAATCGTCCCATCCGCTCCTGCACTTGCAATCGTCTGTCCCTGATTGTCAAACGCAACGCTATTGACCGCACCGTCATGGCCTTCAAACGGCGCTCCAATTAGATTCCCCTCTAAATCCCAAAGACGAACCGTCCCATCCGCTCCTGCACTCGCGATCGCCGCTCCATCGGGTTGAAAGGCCAAGCCGTTAATGGCCCCATCATGTCCGGTGAAGGGATCACCAATTTGAATGCCATCTAAACCCCAGCGCCCAATGGTGCCATCAGCTCCTGCTGTGGCGATCGATTCACCATCTGGACTAAAGACCACTGACGTAATTGCACTATTGTTTCCTGTGAATGGATTGCCGATGGGCGTTCCGTCAATGTTCCAAAATTGAATACTGCCATCATTAGTTGCGCCGACCAGACGAGTGCCATCCGGACTAAAGGCCAGTGAACTGAGCTGTCCGGTCAGCCCTGACAGTGGCTCACCCACTGGATTCCCATCTGCATCAAATAGCTGGACCGTACCGTTTTCGCTCGCTGCCGCAATCAATTCTCCATCAGGACTGTGAGCCAACGACGTACTGTAGAGAATGCCTCCAATGGCTGGGAAATCAGCCACTCGTGCCTCTGAAATCGGTTCTCCTGCTGCGACCGCCTCTGCTTCGGCTTCCCTCGCTTCTTCAATGGCTTCCTGACCCACATCTGCAGTAGCAAACCCTAGAAACGCTGCTGCTGCATCCGACGGTTCTTCATAGTAGACATATCCTCGGGGTTGAGAATAGGGATAAGCAGGGTTGTCGGGTAGCGTCTGGTGCATGGAGATGATAGTGACTTCATCTCGATCAAGCACTTGACTGGCGATCGCATAGCTGATCCCCGTTGGTCCCAGCGCATCAATAACAACGGAGGTGTCGTCTTCGACTGTAATGGCCGTGTCTCCCGTTCGAAATGGAGCAGACTGAAATACCTCATACCGGCTGAGAGACAAGCGGGTATCACTGATTTCATCCCGATCAACAAATCGAATGGGACCGGGTTCACCTCCCACTTCAGACCAGTCGGTAATCTCGCCTCGAAAAATCTGCGCAAATTGCTCGAACGTCAGGTTTCCATCAAATGGATTTGCAGCGCCAACGATGATGGCAATTTTCTCTCGGCTAACAGGGACTTCAACGAATCCTTGCTCTGTTTCCTGAGCCGTAAGCGGACGCCCCACAGCGGCTAAGTCAATCTCTCCATCACGAAGCGCCTCAAGGGCAACATCCGTTCCTTGACTATCAAGTTCAACATCAGCACCGCTGTATTGGTCTTCGAAGCGCTGCTTGAGGGTTTCATTGAGCACGATCATGCTGCTCGATCCATCAACACGAATCGTGGTGTCGTCAGGAATCGAATCAGGCAACGGAAATGTCGTTGGCTCACCGGATGTTTGAGCAACAGCCACGTACGCATCTTGCCGGAATGCCGTCATCACAGAGACAGGGGCGATCGCAAGAGACGATAAAAGGGCAAGGCCGAAGGCTATCGACTTGGGGAACATGGTCATTGCTTCGCTTAAAAAGAGTTAACAAAAGGGGATTTTCGTAAAAAATACGATGAAATGATAGCCGGACACAATAGGTATTTGATAAAAACCGGCCCAAGACACCTCTCTGGTATCGCCGTACACAGTTGCACTAGAACAGCAAGAAAGCACGAACCTCCTGAGCATCAGGGATTTCTGCGTATAAATTTGAGCCCGTAAGGATGTCCATGAAATATGTGTTTCACAAATCGAAGAATGTGCGGTCAATTGTGTGAGCAGCCTGCCTAGAATGCCAGACATTTCTGAGCACGATGCACCCTAACCTTGCCACTCCGCCCCACCTCGATCAAGGATTCGCATCTTGAGCCGATTCGTCGGCGTGTCGCTCAAGCGCGAGCTGAAGCAGCTGGTGTACGAGCTGATCAAACGATACGCCAGTCGCCTCCCAAAGGAGCGGATACATACTTGTCGCTGTGAACCCTGGAAGCGTATTTACTTCATTGACAAAGATGTCACCCGTCGCCTCCACGTAAAAGCAATCCACCCGTGAAATTCCTGCGCCGTCAACCGATTTGAATGCCTCGACAGCTATCTCGCGAATCCGCTGGGTGACGGCATCGGGCAGCGGAGCGGGAATATGCAGATCTGCACGCCCCTCAGTATATTTCGTTTCATAGTCATAGAAGTCACTTTGATAGGTGATCTCGCCCAACACCGACGCCTTAGGAACGTCATTCCCCAAAATCGCGCATTCAATTTCGCGAGCACTCACCCCTTCTTCAATAACAATCCGACGGTCATAGGATGCCGCACTGTCTAGAGCGCTTTCGAGTTCGCCGCGCGATCGCACCTTTGCAATGCCCACCGACGACCCAAGATTGGCTGGCTTAACAAAACATGGGTAGTTCAGCACATCTTCAATGCGATCGCATAGTTTGGGAAACACACAAGGATTCGACCAAACCTCAGCTCGATCGACTGCGACATACTTCACTTGAGGTAATCCTGACTGAGCAAAAGCCATCTTCATCGCAATCTTGTCCATGCCAACAGAAGATGCCAAAACCCCAGACCCTACATAAGGTACCTGCATCAATTGCAATAGTCCTTGAACCGATCCGTCTTCACCATTGGGGCCATGCAGCACTGGAAACCACACCTCAACCGACGCAGTCGCTGGGGGAAATGACCACAGTGCAGTCCGGTCGAATTCCGCTTCCGCTTCTTGGGGGGGATGGCCGCTCTCTAAAATAGTCAGAGAAACGTCTGGTGCGGCCCAGCGCCCACTTTTATGAATGTAGAACGGAGTAACGGTATATCGCTGAGTATTCGCGCCCATGGATAACCCTCGGGCGATCGCCTGTGCAGAACGAATCGAAACCTCGTGTTCGCCCGATCGTCCTCCAAACAATAGTCCAACTACTACCACGTCTTTTCTCCCGCTTAATCCGACTGGCTTGGCACACCCAACACCTTGCTTGCAAGAACTGTACCACTGAATGAATCACAGGACTGATAGCGCCCGCGCTCAAGCCCTAGAACTTGTAGAAAAAAGCAGTCGTCCGAATCAGGCATTACGCATTTCATGTCCTGAATTTTGAGGACGTTTTTTCGTGGACTGCACTTGCGAAAAAACGTTCAACTGCGTACGTCCTACGAATGATAGAGTGAATACCTGAGATAAGCCTTGGATAGTTTGCTCCAAAAGAGCTTCCACGGCAATGCTGACGTTCACGCGGTTGATAAGGTTAATGACTGTTTCCACGAGCGATACTTCCATCCCCCACGATCGCCCCCTCCATCATCCGCTTAAGCCAGACGATCAGCTCTGTTTACTGCATATCCCGAAAACAGCGGGGTCAACGTTAACCTCCATCTTGGACGCAAATTTTCACGTTGATGACATCTTCCCAGACAACGTCATCGGTAGATATCCTCCAGAGGAGCTTGAGCGCTATCGATTCTTCCGCAGCCACTACGACCATCAGATTCATCGCTTTTTCAAGACGCCTCCGTATTTCATCACGATTCTCCGTGATCCGATTGACCGAGCCATTTCGCTCTACGAATTCTGGAAGCGGGCTCGACTGCGGAACCAGCCCGATGATAAGCCGCTATCCGATCTACTAAAAAGCGCAACCCTCGGTGGGCTTGAAGCATTCACCTGCTATGACGATCCCCAGGTACACTCACGAACCTGCAACCGCCAAGTGCGTCAGCTTGCCATCGGTGTGGGAGGGCTGGGTCCTGATCCGTCAATTGCATTCTCAGACGATGAATTGCTGGCAATGGCAAAGAAGAATTTAGATGACCATTTGTTTGTTGGGCTCACAGAGCGGTTTCAAGACTCGGTGTTCCTCCTGGCCTATATTTTTGGCTGGTATCCCATTGAGAATTATCAGAGTCTTCGCGTCGCGTCGAAGCGATCGCGAAAAGAAGACATTCCTCAAAACACTCTAGATGTCGTTGCTAGCGTGAATCAGCTCGATATCGCGCTGTATGAATATGGCTGTGAACGATTCGAGCGAGACTACAGTCAAATGATCCACGAACTCCAGGAAATGTACGGAGCACCACCTCCAGCAGAGGGCGATCGCCTCATTTCAGGAACTGTCACACCTGAAGAACGCATCGACCTCTTACTTCCAGCCCTCGAACAGCATTACGAACGGTGCTATGCCAAACATCCACCTCAAGAGCCGGTCTCGGTCTATGACTTTAACTGTCTCCAACCGTTGCACGGCGCAGGCTGGCACCGCCGCAATGGGAAAAACAACGGTGTCATCATTAACGATCGCCCCTTCCGGTGGACAGGACCAGAAACCATCTCCACGATGGACCTTCCGCTTCAAGCAGACCAAGATCTGACGCTACGTATCGATATTTTGAATGCGATTGCCCCCGATGTACTCGACAGTCTACGGATTCGAGTCAACGGACACGCGTTACGGCTAACACCGCTTGAAAAGGCGCCAACGTCAGGGATTCTATATGGCGTGATTCATCCTGAATGGCTCACAAACGATCGCCCGTTCACTCGTATCGAATTCATCGTCAATCGCACAGACTCTCCCAACGCGATTGACCCAGCAAATAACGATACACGACTGGTTGGATTAGCCATTCACCAAGTTCAAGTTTTCCCAACTCGGGAAGCCCTTTCGATGGATCGGCTCCCCCACTTCACCTTTCCAGATGACGATGCATTATGGAGCGAAGTCGTTGAATTTCTGAGCCAGTATGTTCGAGACGATGAGAGACTCGTCGCTAGGTATGAGTTTTGTGCAAAGTTTCCAAAGCAGTTTGCCCTCGCAAGCGAACCGTTTCATCACATTCCTGACTTAGCATGGGTGATCATTCACAAGGGTGACTACCCCAATGTCCATCCAGAATCTTTTCAGTGGGCAATTCAAACGCTGAAGCCGGTATTCGCAAACACGGTGTTTGTGGTGTATTCAAATCGACCGGATATGTCCAAACTTTCTCCCTGGTCGAGTCATGTGATGCCCTTAACTCAACTTGCCTGGGGCGATCGCCTCGAAAAAATGGGCGTCATCTCAGCTAAAAACTTGGACATTGTTGTGGATCGAGTCAAATCGTTCTTAAAATCTCTTGGGATAGGAGCCTAACTCACCACCGTGGCAAGGCTCATCATTAATCTTGCATTCCTCAACCAGCAGCCAACGGGACTCATGACCTATGGCCTCAATGTCGTTCCCCATCTGCAAACCCTTCATCCGACAATACTGACGCCGCAGCCATTTCCGGGTGAAAAAACGTATTCAATTCCAGCCACCATGACGGCAGACCAGGGTAGTAAAGGCCATGCTCGACGATTAGCCTGGACTCAATTCAAACTTCCATCTATCTACAAAGAACTTGATGCGTCGCTCTTGTTTTCTCCGATTCCAGAAGCCCCTCTGGGTTCGCAGACTCGCTTCGTGGTGACTGTCCATGATGTTATTCCGCTTCGATTTCCTAAGCGAGTTTCACCCCTGACGCTGTACAGCCGATATTACGTGCCTCAGGTGCTCCGACAGGCCGAGCATATCGTGGCAAATTCCACAGCGACTGCTCAGGATGTCGTCGATTTTTTTGACATTCCAGCATCGTCCATTACGCCTATTCCGCTGGCCTATGATGCTGATCATTTTCGAGTATTAGACGTCCCAAAAAAGAACTACCTCTTGGTTTTAGGTCGTCCTGATCCCCACAAAAACATTCATCGCGTCTTAGACGCATTTGCACAGCTCCTAAACAACTCCGAGGTGGAACTGTGGCTAGCTGGAACGCCAGATCCAACGCTCACCCCTCAACTTATGACCCACGCCAATGAACTGGGCATCCGTCAACGTGTCAAGGTGCTGGATTATATCTCCTACGACGAACTCCCCATGCTGCTCAATCAAGCGATCGCCCTCGTCTTTCCAAGTTTATGGGAAGGGTTTGGCCTTCCGGTACTCGAAGCCATGGCCTGCGGTACACCGGTCATCACCTCGAATCTCTCGTCATTACCTGAAGTGGCTGGGGATGCTGCTCTATTGATCGATCCGTATGATGTGGAGGCGATCGCTCAAGCAATGCACACGGTGTTCAATGACACAACGGTTCAGCACAACCTTCGCACTGCTGGATTGAAACGAGTCAAACAGTTTAGTTGGGAAAAAACAGGTCAATACACGGCTGAGGTGTTGACTCGTTACTTGTAGCCAAGAGATGTGGCGGGGCGCGCTGCACCCCACAACAGGCTGTTTAGCTAGCGACATCAAAGATAAGGGTTCTGTCTCAAGAATAAAAACAGAAGATAAGACTCATATTCTTACCTAAGACTTATGCAGCGATTCCAAAGATTTCATGGATAAATGAGATCTGTCCTATCACATCATCCTGATCGATACCTTGAATCTGCCCTTTGCGGATCATCGCCATCGCTTCATAGCCGTGCAGCGTCCGTCGAGCCGTATGGAACGAGCCAAAGCCCAGTCCCGGTTTGCTTAAGCTTTTAATCCGGCGATGATCTTGCTCGACTATAGTATTCAGATACTTCGTCGGTCGAAGGTCGGTGGCTTCACTGAGAACCACCTCTTTTTGAAGCTCATCAACGGCAGGCGGATACGCGGCATGGTTGTCCACATTGATGACCCGTGGCATCTGGGTATGCCGCGCCGTCAGCACCTTCTTGAGAAAGCGTTTGACCGCATTCATATTTCGCTTCGCACTCCACATGAAGTCCAGCGCTTGACCACTGGAATCCACCGCTCGATACAGATACTTCCATTGTTGGCGGACTCTGATATCGGTCTCGTCCACTCGCCACGAATCGGTGGTGGGATGCAGATGAGGCCGACACCACTGGTCGAGTTCTGGACCATACTGCAAGACCCATCGGTGAATCGTGCTGCGGTCCACCGATAGGCCCCGTTCCGCCATCGTCTCTTCCAAATCCTGATAGCTCAAGGCATAGCGGCAGCACCAGCGGACAGTGAGCAGAATGATTTCGGGTTAAAACTGCTTCCACTTGAACAAGACTGGGTGAGCCATGGATTCAGGACGATCGGTAGATAACGTTGAGTTGATGAGGGTTCAAGTGTATCACCTATCGTTTTTGCGACAGAACCAACAACAATGCTATAGCGCTACGCGCTAAATTAAATCCATTTATTTTCAGGAAAGCCTCGCGTCGCGAGGCTTTCCTGAAAATAAATGTTCTAACCTATTTGCGGATTGCCATATGACTTGACGGGCGATCGCCATCTCCCTCAAACACTTAGGGGCGCACAATTGTGCGCCCCTAAGGATCAAATTAGATTAATCAACGATGTTCTGCTTACTTTGACTCAGAGAACTCAGCGTCGATGACATCATCATCGCTACTGGATGCATCGGATGAACCTGCATCATCCGCAGGACCTCCAGGACCTCCAACATCAGGTTCTCCTGGAGCACCGGCAGCAGCGCCTTGATAGAGGCTCTCGCTGATGCTGTAGAACGCTTGCTGAAGCTCAGTCATTGTGGACTTAATCTTCTCGTGATCATCCTTGTTGATGGCTTCTTTCAGCTCTGCAATAAAGCCTTCAATCTTGGCCTTATCATCAGCAGGAACCTTGTCACCCAGTTCTTGAAGCTGCTTTTCGGTCTGATTAACCAAAGAATCTGCATTGTTCTTGAGATCAATTCTCTCACGACGGTCCTTATCAGCCTCAGCGTTGACCTCAGCGTCTTGGACCATGCGTTCAACCTCGTCTTGAGGCAAGGTCGATGCTCCTGTGATGCTAATCGATTGCTCTTTGCCGGTTCCCTTATCTTTCGCAGAAACGTTTAGGATACCGTTAGCATCGATATCAAACGTGACTTCGATTTGAGGCACGCCACGGGGAGCAGGAGGAATTCCGTCCAAACGGAAGGTTCCAAGACTCTTGTTGTCTGACGACATTTCACGCTCACCCTGGAGCACATGAATCTCAACGTTGGTTTGACCATCCGCAGCCGTCGAGAAGACCTCTGACTTCTTCGTCGGAATTGTTGTGTTGCGAGGAATAATCTTCGTCATCACACCACCAAGGGTCTCAACTCCAAGGGATAGAGGAGTGACGTCAAGCAGAAGGATATCCTTTACTTCACCAGCCAAGACACCCGCCTGAATCGCAGCTCCGATCGCCACAACTTCATCAGGGTTTACCGACTGGTTCGGATCTTTGTCAAGAATTCGCTTCACCAATGCTTGAATCGCTGGAATGCGGGTTGAACCACCCACCATCACCACTTCATCGATGTCACTCTTAGAAAGCTTCGCATCGCGCATCGCGTTCTCGACTGGAATGCGACATCGGTCGATAAGATCAGATTCCAAATCCTCAAACTGAGCCCGAGTCAGAGTCATGTCGAGGTGCTTCGGACCATCTTGAGTTGCAGTGATAAACGGCAGGTTAATTTCTGCTTGAGTCACACTTGACAACTCAATCTTTGCCTTCTCAGCCGCCTCAGTTAGACGCTGGAGCGCTTGCTTGTCTTTGCGAAGGTCAATGCCCTCGTTCTTCATGAACTCCTCTGCAAGGTAGTCCACAATTTTCTTATCAAAGTCGTCACCACCGAGGTGCGTATCTCCAGACGTCGCCAGAACCTCGAAAACACCATCGCCCACTTCTAGGATGGATACGTCGAAGGTTCCTCCACCCAAGTCAAAGACAAGGACAGTTTCATTGCTTTTCTTGTCCAAGCCATAGGCAAGGGACGCGGCAGTTGGCTCATTGATGATGCGTAAAACTTCAAGTCCGGCAATCTTTCCAGCATCTTTTGTTGCTTGACGCTGAGAGTCATTGAAGTATGCAGGAACGGTAATAACCGCCTGAGTCACATCCTGACCGAGATACTTGCTTGCATCTTCCTTAAGCTTTCGAAGCACTTCAGCAGAAATTTGCTCTGGTGCATATTGCTCGCCCTTTGTTGTGCAGTCGAGCTTAACGTTACCGCCAACATTGAGGACCTTATAAGACACCTCTGTCAGCTCGTTGCTGACCTCGTCAAACCGACGACCAATGAATCGCTTGACTGAGTAAAAAGTATTCTCAGGGTTCATGACAGCCTGACGCTTAGCAATCTGACCCACTAAGCGATCGCCGTTCTTTGCAAATGCGACAACGGATGGAGTTGTTCGGAACCCTTCTGCGTTTGCAATAACAGTTGGCTTTCCACCCTCCATCACGGCCACACATGAATTTGTTGTTCCTAGGTCAATTCCTACAACCTTTGCCATAAAATCACTGCTCCGCTAAACAAAAAGGGTTATCAAAACGTGTGCAATCAACGTGTATCTCGACGAGGACAGTCATCAAACCGCTGCGTCAACCAAAAACTCCTAAGAGACTCAGCTCTCAGGGAATGGCACTTTATCTCATCTCTATACTGCGCGTGGAATGCAATAGGATGAAGGGCGGGTTCCCGAACCAAAGAAGGGCGGTTTTGCGCGAATCCCCTGTTAATCATCCACACGTCAAATGAGCGACGACATCCATGACCTTAGGACTGATGACAATCAGCCACTATCCACAAGCATAGAAATGCCTCAGACAGTGAGCGTCATCGCTGCCGGATAAAGCGAGTTAGACATTACGCTGTTTAGATATCACGCTGTAATTGTTTGTATGAATTCAGTGTATAAATTCTGTAGATCTTTGAAATTGGGGTGAACCGTAACCGAGCAGTGAGGGTTGCCGTCATTTGAGCTGTGATCTAGCCTTTGCTGATGCCGTATGTTGTGCATCAGTGTATGGGATAGCAAGCACTGCTGCTATCCCATACACCAACATCCCAAGGTCAGTCTTCTCAGATCAGTGACCTTGGCAATACTAGCTCTTCCCAACTCTGAGGGCGTCAATAAAGGTTGAGAGATACTGATTGACTAACGCAGCCTCGCCAGTTGTCATTTCTTGAGCAACGATGCGCTGAAGAGCAATGTAAAACTCAACGGATTGTTCTTCTTTATTCAACGCAAACAGAATGTTTTGCATCCAGAGCACCAAGCTCTCAATAAAGCTGTTCTCATCGTCTTTCAAAATTGATACGGCAATGTACCTCAACACAAGGCTCATATCTCGCTTGCAAATCTCACTGTGGGTTTGGATGACCTTTCGATGGGACGCCATCAAGCTACGAAATGTTTTTAAGATGAGCGTATCGCTGTGGTCTTTCAAATAGCGATAGACATTGGTTCGCTGCTCATAACTGGTGACAAAGTCTTGAATAGACGATAATTCTGAATCTTGTAAGTATCGGCCATCAACTTGGCTAAACGGCCTAATCAATTGTGTGTTCATAGATAAGTCTAGGGTGTATTGGTTATGGTGAGACAGATAATGCACCTAAACGCAATCAGTGGGTTATGAAAACAGAGTTCCCACTTCGCTAATAGGCGCTTCGATTCGGTAACACAACATAACCAAATGCGGATACCCAGCCCTAAACATGTGCGTACCTATGGTTCTAAACAGCAGAATGCTTCTGACTACCTGGGTTTGATTCAAAGATTGATAGTGAGGTTAACTGACGATCGCCCCTTAACAGTCGCTGCATCACTGGTTTTCACTCTGGTCATTGCAGGCTGCGGCGATCGCCCTCCCTCTACGTCTCAGGACACGACAGCGTCAGGTACCGTCACTATCTTGGGGTCCATCACCGGAGAGGGTGCAGACACCATCGAAGAGATTTTCGAACCATTCACCGCAGAAACAGGCATTGATGTTGTTTACGAAGGAACAGACGCCTTCGCAACATTGCTTCCCGTTCGCATCGACGGCG
>JBCBLF010000097.1:0-16340 GCA_038520475.1 Cyanobacteria bacterium J06627_8 | reverse complement strand
TTCGTTCGTTCTCCCGAGCGGATGGTGGCAGGCCGCGCCTCCATTGAGAGAATCTGAGGTCGAGGAACCATTGCTCCAGTGCCTGTGATGCTGAGACTTCGAGGGCTTCCTGTCGCTGTGTCGCTAATCGTTAGCGTGGTTGATCGATCGCCCATGTCCTGTGGCGTAAACTGAACGGTAATGGTGCAACTGCTTCCAGCCGCCAGTGAATTTCCTGAGCACGCATCACTTGAGATCGAAAATTCATTGTCGTTCGAAAGAGACGCACTCTGGACTTGAATACTGCGATCTCCTCGGTTTGTGAGGGTTACCACTTCTTCCCGAGTTGTGCCCACTTCTTGTTCACCAAAGCCGAGCGGACTAGGCGATAGCTCTGGAGAGGCAACCCGACTACCGCGCCCGGTTAGTGAAACGGATCGAGGGCTGTTTGCCGCATTGTCTTGAATGGACAGCGTTCCAGAATACTGACGCTCTGATTGCGGTGAAAATCCAACCGTGACCTGACACCCTTCTCCAGGCTGCAACGTAGCCTGAGAGCAGCTGTTGCCTTGAATCCTGAAGTTAGACGAATTGCCGCTAATCGTCGCCCGATCAATCGTCAGCGGGGAGCCTCCATTATTCGTCACTGAAACGGTTCGAGTGGATAAGCGCCCGACAACTTCGTCTCCAAATGATAGGGTTGACGCCGAAAGGGTCGGTGCAACCAGTTCACCAATTCCGATGAGTGGCTCTAACCTAGGCTGGTCTTCAGAAGCAACAGAAATCCCAAAATTGGCCTCCAATTCTCCAGTATCCGTCGGAGTAAAGACGACCTCCACCGAACACGACTCATTAGGAGCCAAGCGTTGCCCATTACAGTTATCTTGGCCAATTGAGAAAGCATCCCTTCTCTCGCCAGAGATAAACGCTTCTCCCATAGAAAAGGGAATCGCACTCTCGTTGGTAACCGTAATGGTTCGCGTAGACTGCTCACCTCCCCCCGTAAGCGTTGTCGGAAAGCTCAACCCCTCGGGTTCAAAACTCACTTGTGCGGATTCACCAATGCCTCGAACTTGAATAGACCGAACATATTCTCCGGTTTGATCCGCCAGTCGTAGCACCGCTGAGCGCGCATTGTCCTCTTGAGGGCTAAACGTCAAACCAATCGTGCAATTTGCGTTCGGACGCAGCGGCCGATCCGTACAGGTTTGATCAACGATACTGAAATCAAAGCGATCGCCCTTACTAAACGCAACAGAGGATAGCTCAATGGTTTCTCGACTCGTGTTTTTGATAGTGATTCCACGACGACTACTTTCCACGTTCAGCAGTTGAGGCGTAAACGTGACCGACCGAGGATTGATGGCGAAGGGTGTACGATTCCAATTAAGGGCAAGAAAAGCTCCCAGTCCACCAAACACGGCAGCAATCAGCCCAACAACAATCCATCCAATCGGAAACGAGCGCGCTTCCGTGGCAGCTCCGTAAACCTTAGGAGGTGAATCGGGGCGCGTGACCGACGGGCGGGGAGTTGGGGTTATCTTTCGAGACGAGGTCGATGCTGATCCCGTCGATTGAGCGTCAGGGGATGCGGTGGCAGTTGGCCCAACAAGCTGGGTCGTTGCAGTTGATGATGGATGAGCGATCGCACCATTCGATGGTCTAGCCGCGCCATTAGTCTGGGATCCATTAGTTTGAGAGCCATTTGTGCCAGCTCCGGATGTGACTGGGGCGATCGCCCCACTACCATTGCCTCCAGCATTCGTGGAATTAGACTGGCGTGCTTGCTGGGGTGAAGAAGTACCCGATACAGATTGACGCGATTGGGGCGGTAGTGGTCGAGAAGGAGACGGCGAAGACGGACCCTTCAAATTACCAGTGCTCGTATCCGAAGCCGGATTTACAGGTTCTCCAGAACCAATTTGACGTGTCAGCGCCTCAATTTTTGCGACATCAATGCGCCCCCGAGCCACTGGAGGTGGGTGCGGAACCGATACGATTGTCGGCTGCTGGATGCGAGTAAACGGCGACGCAGGGGAGCCTGGTGTATCCGTATTTGAAACTGCGGCAGCGTTATTGACATCTGAGGGGACGGATACCGAAGCCACGTGGGAATCTGAGAGAGAGTCATCACTGGCCAAAAATAAGAGACTAATATTGTGCTGTGAAATTGCAGCGCCAATCTCATCTCGAAGGGCAACTCGACGTTGAATCGCCTCTGTTAAATAGGTGTGGGCCGTAAACAGATCACCCATACACAAGGCACGGCTTCCGAGTTGGTGAAACGCATGGGCTTCAGCAGCACCATCTCCAATTGATCGGGCAGCCGCTAACCCCAGCTCCCAAATTTGCTTCCATCGTCCCCACTGCTTACTGAGCATGAATGGGCCATCCAAGAGTCGGCAGAGCGTTAGCACTGCATCCCATTGTTGCTGCTGAGCGGCCAGTTGAGTTGTCCACCAGAGCGTCGAATAGATATCCGTTGATGAGCCTGACAGGTCTTGTTGCTGGACCCAGGTGGTGAAGTAAGTGATGGAGCGCTCAATCCAAGGGGTCAAATCCCAGATTTTCCGAAAATAAGGAAGCAGATTGCTGGCAAGGCGATAACCATTGCGATCGCCTCCAATGAGTCCTCGTTCTCGTAAAATTTGAAAGGTTAGATCGAGGTTTGATGAACCGGTTAAGACACTGAGGTGTTCGGGAGCAATAGACACATGTTCAAACACCGCCAACACTGCCAACACTCGCCGCTCTAGTTCAGGTAAGGTGGTGGCCGCTCGAATGATTAAAGCTTCAGGCGATAGTCCGGCGCGCAATTGCTCAAGAAGCTGAGGCAGTGTTGAAGGAAGTTCGGGCGTTGTGGCCGAGCGTTGGAAGGTTCGTAAAAAGCTGGTGGTTTGAATAATGCGGAGGGGATGTCCCTTCAGCTGACGACAAATTGCCTCAGCGGCCTGTCGCTCAGAGGCGTCAGATAGCGATCGCCCCAACCGTTGCTCAACCAACGTCATCGCTTCTGGGATGGGCAATCCACGCATTGGAATTGCCTGACCGACATCCGTCAACTGATGGATATCAGAAGCGAGCAGCATCGTCGTCCCCATTTCGCTGATCAACGGAGCGCTACCGGATGGCAGATCATCCAACACGATCAGAGCATTCAGCGATCGCAATGCAACATATAGTTCTGACGGAGTCGGTTGAACAGCGTGTTGCGTCTCCCATTCGTAAAACGCGGTAAACACCTCGCGTAACACATCGTCCAATGGGCGTGAGGCAACTCGACGATAACTCACCCCATCAGTAAACTGTCGTCGAACGTTGGGTGAGTGAGTCAAGTTGTGAAGCATGACGCTCTTCCCAAGCCCATGCTCCCCATAAAATTCCACGGGTTGATCAGTCAACAAGCCAGACAGTGCATCTTGAGTTTCAGGCTGACGATCCAGCATTGACGGAACTGGGTCGCACGATTGAGCAGCCGTTGGAGGCGATCGCCGGCGGAGCGGTGGAGGCGATTCAGCATGACGACAAACCACGTGTCCATGCGTACTGTGGTGAACGCGATGGTGCCCAATCTGAAGAGAATTCGACACTGTCGCGGTTCCGCCATGAACCTTCACCAAGGACTCAGTATCTGGGCGAGGTGCCAGAGGCGTATTCAACGCATCGCTGAGTTGAAAGCGGTAGGTCCATCCACTATTTGACGGATTTGAAGGTTCAGGCGACATCGCTTGAAGGACAACAGACCGAATCGACTGAAATCCCAGCCGCATCAAACCAGTTTTGATGAGCGGAATGACCTGCTGCTGTTCGGGCAGCGGGTGTCCGGTCAATTTCAGGTCGAGCTGATTCTCAGTCACCGTTCCTGACACAAAGACTCCGTGATCAGCTAACGCCCGCCCAATCAATTGGGCGATCGCATCCGCGTTGCCCGATCGGGCTAGCGTTAGCAAATTTGGAGTTTCAGTAGATTGCATGGAAGTACGCGGTAACGTTTGAACCATGGATCGCGTTCCTTTTCAGCGGGGTAGTTTCCTGACTGCTTTGACCTTATCGAGTCTTTGAATACTCTGGAACAAAAAACTATGCCACTTTTTGAAGCGATCGCATCACTCATTTTATCCATCAAAAAGCGACGCATTGAATACTCTTAAGAAGAACTAGAGATCTGACACAAGAATCGAACGTATCTTCGTTATTGGGATGATAGAAGTCGTGACATAACTATTAGAAAACTCTGGACCTGACGAATGGCTTAAACAACATGAAACAAGGCTGTGAAACGTGATGAAAACCTCAGGAGGGATACCCTTCAAGCAACCAGCCGATAGCACACATTTCTTCATGGCATCGACATCTAAATCCGAAGTCACCTTAAGATATGAATCTGATACCAGATGTGCTGAACGTGATGCCAACTTTAAATGCAATGTTTTAGGCCAGCTTAATCGTCGCAAATTAGAGTTGGCCGAGTAAATCAATCGCATAAACCATTTCAGGAAATGGATGCACTAAATATTTTTGTGAAATCCGCCCCTCAGGCAACTTCCGCAAAAACTAAATCATGCATCAATTCGAAGAATGGGTATCAGCCTGTTTCATGTCTTTCAGTTCCATTGATTTGTCATCAGGGTCATTATGAAAAAAGCGGTTGCGGGTTCCTTCTTCAGGCAGATCCAATCTCCGTTTGTGGCGACTGTCGTTCAACCATGGTCAGGTCAACTTGCAGCCAGCAGTACAGCGATCGCCTTGGCTTGGCTATCCATGTTGGCGTTAAAGCCAGTTATCGGATCGAGGGCGATCGCTCAAACGACTCCTGATGCCAGACCCCCAGCGTTCAATATCGTCGGAACAAAAGGACAAATCGAACAGCGAACATTGGTTCTTCAATTGCCAGAGGAAGATTCTCCCGTTGAAGTCTATTCCTTTGATCTCTATAACTCAGACAGCACCGTTGTTTTCCCATCTGAGGCGATTAAGATTTCATTACCAATCGCGGCTGATCAAACCAGTGAATTTATTCGCATTCCGATTACCTTCGACCTTACAACTATCTCTTTACCCGATGGCAGACGCATTCCCATCCCGAGTGGAGAATTCACAGGCGAACTGGTATTGACCTATGAAGAAGCAGATGGCGATCGCGAGTTGTCTGTGCCCCTGCTGATTCGAGTTAAAGATAGCTGGCCCCTTCCATTAATGTTGCTTGTTATGGGCGTTATCTTGGGCATGACAGTATCGTCATACAGCAGTGGAGGCCGCTTGAGCGATGAAGTTACGGTCCGATTAAATCGTCTTCAGTCACAAATCAGTCAATCTGGGAAGGAAGCTCAACCTTTTGCAAATCGGGCCGGCACCTTCATTGCAGATGCCCGTCATGCAAATGATGCGAAACAGCTCGAAGAGGCACGTCTAGCCGTCAGTCAGGCACGGGCAATTTGGCGAAAGTGGTATCGCCAAAAAGATGATTGGCACAATCAGCTGGTCTATCATGGCACCTTAGCTAAGCAAGTTGAAAAGGAGCTGGCTCAGTCAGCAACCCATTACGTTCAGACCATTCGACACGAGTTAGATGACTTAACGCGAACGATTCCAGATTTGCCCAATCCGTCTGCACTACAGCGTCAGCTTCGGACGATCGCCAGGGAACTGCGCGAATATGGACAAATGCGCAATCAATTTGAACAGCTTAAAGAGGCGATCGCTAAACGATATCATCAGCTTTCTCAAGATGAGCAAAAAGACTTTGACGAAAATATGTTCATGCTTGAACAAGAAATTTACATTGTCACCCCTGATCAAGAGGGCGGCATCAACACGCTAACCACCAATATTCAAAAGGTCAGAAGAAAGCTCAACGCATCCATTTCAACCACTTACATTCCGATTGCAACCGGCATTAGCGACCAATCTGCCGACGGCGATCGCTCGAATCAAACCAATCGTTCAGATCTCACCTTTATTCCTGAACCGGTACAAGTCCCGGAGGCACCCCCTCGTCAAGTCACTGGACTCCCTAAATGGTTTGGTCCCTTCGTCACGAAAATTTGGCCTGATGCAGACGGGCGTCTTCGCGGGTTCTACGTCGCCAGCTACTTTATTTCCGTTGTAGTGTTAGCAGGGGGTGGCTTCAATGAGCTTTACATTGCTAAGCCGACCTTCGGAGCAGATGTCTGGAGCGATTACTTCGCCTTACTTGCTTGGGGCTTCGGTGCCGAAGCCACACGGAATACCGTCACTCAAGTGTTGCGCAACACAAATGAATCAGACAACACCAATCGTCTAGTCATTCAGCAGGCCACTCAAACAACTCAGACCTCACGCCCTGTCGAAAAGAATGCCTCTGAGAAATCAGAGAACCACAAACCACAACACTAGCTTCCCATCGTCACTCGCAATGGGAGCGAAATACGTTCAAATCTGAATTTGTCAGCTATCTATGCAACCTCATTCCAATGTTTCTAGCGTCTCAATACAACCCGAAGCGTTTCAATCGGTCACAGCTAGACGGATACTCGGCTTTTGGCTGTTGTTTCAGATCATTGGAGGATTCATTGGAGGGCTGATCGGGGACACCAGTATCGAGCTTGCGGAAAATGCCAGCGCCTATGATCCCGTCTGGTCATTAATTGGCGGATACATCGGTTGGGCATTGTTTCTACAATGGGTCTTGATGTATCTCAAACGCCAAAGAATCTCTGTATCTAGGATGATTGGCCCGATGGCACTGACGCGCCGAGACCTATGGCAAGCAATTGGGGTGGCGATTGGATGTTTGATTTTTTCGATGGGAACCGGAATTTTGATGTTCAGTGTACTGAGCCAGATCTCTCCTGACCTCTTAGAGAGAATAGAAGAGATGGCTTTCTCTCAAGCATCAACGATGCCGTTTCTATACAATCTTCTACTGACAGGATTGCTCGTAGTTGTTGCACCGACGTTAGAGGAGTTCTTGTTTCGAGGCTTGCTGCTCCATCGATGGACATTCAAATGGAGCCTAGTCAGTTCAATTATCGTGAGTTCGCTTCTTTTTGGGTTTGCCCACATCAACCCAGTGGGGCTTTCGTTATTTGGGGTCATGATGGCGCTACTTTACCTTAAGACCCGTCAGCTTACAGCGCCCGTTCTTGCCCATGCCGTTAACAATGCAATCGTTGCAGTGTCGATATGGTTACCTCAAACTAACCCATCAACGTTACCCAGCGAATCCATAGCGATGGGATTCTTCTGTTTGGCTCTCTCACTACCACTCCTGACTTGGCTGGCTTGCTCACTGTGGACACAGCGTGCAGCGACGTTGCCCTACGACGGCTAATAGCTTTGGCTATAATAGAAAAAGTGAAGCAGCTCTGGCGTGGGGGCTCTTGTCAGGTGTTGCTTCACGTTCTACCTAAATCATGTATTTGCATCCAATAATCTCAATTACGACTGAGGCGCGGTCATAAGAGTGTGACCGCGCCTCAGTCGTAATTGAGGTTTATCAGAATGATAGAGTTGATCAAGCGTCCAGTTTCTTTTGGAGAAGCTGATTCGTTAATTTCGGGTCAGCCTTTCCTTTTGACTTCTTCATGACTTGCCCAACGAAGAAGCCTAGCATCTTCTTCTTGCCTCCTCGATACTTTTCGAGTTCCTCGGGGTGAGCTGCTAACACTTCATCAATCAGTGGCTCGATGGCAGATGGATCAGAGACTTGCACAAGCCCTTTCTTTTCAACAAGAGCTTTGGGTGACCCTCCCTTTTCCAAAAGCTCTGGCAGAATATCTTTTCCGATTTTGTTGCTGATGGTATTTTTCTCGATCAGGCCAACGAGTTCAGCCAAGTCTCCAGGCTTAATGGCGATCGCATCAATCGTTAATTTGTTTTTGTTCAGATAAGCACTGATATCTTGGGTGATCCAATTGGATGCTAGCTTTGGTGAACCACCAGCTGATACAGCCGCCTCAAAATACTCAGCAACTGTGCGATCATCCGTCAATACGCGAGCATCATACGCCGATAGTTCTAGCTCATCTTGATAGCGATGGCGCTTCTCAGCGGGCAGTTCAGGTAATTCGCCCTGCCACGTTGAGAGCTGTTCACTGGATACCTCAATCGGACCCAAATCAGGCTCTGGGAAATAGCGATAATCGCTTGACCCTTCTTTAACCCGCATCGTAAACGTTTGTTGAGAACTTTCATCCCATAATCGAGTTTCTTGGATGATGGCCTCACCCGCTTCAACGGCTTCAATTTGGCGTTCAATTTCGAATTCAATCGCCTTTTGAATCGCACTGAAGGAGTTCATGTTCTTAATTTCGACCTTCGTGCCGAATTTCTCTTGTCCGACCGGACGAACCGAGATATTGACATCACAGCGCAGGGAGCCTTCCTGCATGTTGCCATCGCTGACGCCAAGATAGCGAACAATCCGGCGAAGCTCTTGTGCATATTCAGCCGCCTCTTGTCCCGAGCGAATGTCGGGTTCTGAGACAATCTCAATGAGCGGTACGCCAGCCCGGTTATAGTCCACTAGGGAAAAGCTCGACCCAGCAAGGCGATCGCTCCCACCGTGGACCAATTTGCCAGCGTCTTCTTCCATGTGCAGTCGAGTGATACCGATTCGCTTGCGGACTGGATTGCTGTCATCGTCCAACATCTCTACTTCGAGCCATCCATGTTCAGCAATGGGGAGGTCAAATTGAGAAATCTGGTAGTTTTTAGGTAAGTCAGGGTAGAAATATTGCTTCCGGTCAAACTTACTGTAAGGCGCAATTTGACAATTCAGCGCCACCCCAGCTTTCACCGCATATTCCAATACCTTTTGGTTGAGCACGGGCAATACCCCCGGCATTCCCATGCAGACCGGGTCAATGTGGGTATTGGGGTCAGCTCCAAACTCGGTAGAACTCGTAGAGAAAATTTTGGTTTGTGTACTGAGCTGGCAATGAGTTTCGAGGCCGATGATGGCCTCATATTCCGTTTTTACAGCAGTTGCGATCGCCATATAGAACCAAATGTTACGAACGTAAGAACGAATCGAATCTCATTGTAACGCTCTAATTCAGGTTCTCGAGTTTGATATGGAGTGTCGTGCGTCGAAACAGTTACGGATTTGACGACGACGACTCGACCGTCAAAACTTCAGGAGAGGCGATCGCCCCTGAATTGGCTTGATCTCGCTGATATCGAGATCGCTGAGTGCCTTCATTATTCTTATTAAAGCGTGAGGTCAACTGTCCAAACACATCTGGCAGATCGATGGGTAGCTCCAGTTCTTCCAACGACACCGCAGACTGCGTTTGGTTAGCCCAAACAAGCCCCCCGGCGGCACTCGCCATCAATGCAGCATAGCCCAGATAGAGATGAGCCGGGCGCATCGACTTTTGTTTAGAGTTCGGCTTTGCCGCTGGCACTGCCCACACTGGCACATGGTGAGTTGAGGTAGGGTCTTTGGGCCAGTGCTGCATCAGAATTGGGTAATCGATGCCAAGCAAAAGGGCAATTTGGCGAATAAAGCCCTTGACATAAATTTTCTCTGGAAGCTTGTCTAATCGTCCGGCTTCAATGGCTTCAATTTGATAGGGGGCAACTCGGGTCTGCGCATAAACCTCTTCAATGCTCAAACCTTTTTCAAGCCGAGCCTGCTTCAGGGCTTCACCAATGGTTCGCAGAGCAGGGTCACTCTCAGACGATTCGCTGACAGATTGTTGCACCAGCATTGAAGCTGGCATCGCAGTTGATTGTTCGGCAGTGCGAGTCTCGGGAATATTAGACTGAGTCTTAACGGGTGCAGTCACTTTTTGCGCATCAGCGCGGGACCGAGATGAGGGTTGGGAAATTGAATCCGAAGGAGAATCTGGATGTGGCGAGGACTGAACGGCCAGTGATGATGCGATCGCCTGGTCAGGTTCTTTGGTAATCGGGTCAGTGCTTGTCTGAACGAGCTCAGGTACAGGAGAAGACGCACGTGCTTCAGCTTCAGGCGAATCTGCGTTGCGATGAGACTGACTCGATGAACTGAGATGAGATGACCGATGTTCCGATCGTTCATGCTCAGACAGTGAAGGAGTAGACGATTCATCATTGGACGGATTTGTTGTCTGAGGTGCGAAGACCGCTTGATCCTGATATTGGAGCACAAGTTGCCGTAGGGTCAGTCGGATGGCTTCTCGACCAATAGCGCGAATCAACGGACGCAACCATTTGGGCGCACTTCCGAGTCGCTTATGTAAGCCTTGAAATGCTTTTTGGTAGATGTCACTTTGACAAAACTCAGATTCAACCTGAGTAAAAAGCGATCGCAACTCATCGTGAGAAATAATGAGCTTTGAATTGTGTGCTCCCGATAGACAGTATGCAGCAGATTGTGTCACGTTCCTCACCCTCCATAGTGGCCCGAATCCACAGGACCTAACCGTCGTATCGAAGACTGACACGGTCCCATAAACTCAGATGTTGATTAGTTGACTTATCTATCCCTTTCCAGGATCAACCTGCCCCTCCGGATGAGATTTAGAAAATACACTTTCTTGTCCTCGTATAAATACGAGCTTGACAAAATACAACTTTTCTCGTTGACCTGGCAAAAGTTATGAAAAAATAGGGATTTTGAGTGCAAGTCGCATCCAAAACCCCTATTTCGTTGCTATCCATTTGAGACCATTGCCAAATTGGGTTTTCTTCTCTTATGTCATTTCCCTACATGGATGCACTAAAACTGTTTGTGAAGATTGCCTCCCGAGCAGTCTCCACAAATATCTCAAATCATGTTGTGTCACTTCGAAGAATAGATATCTAGTTAAGCGATGGTAATGGCGTTTGTGCCAAAACATCCTGAATTGTTGGAAGACTCAAGAATTCCTCAGTATCAGCCAACAGGCGATCGCCCCACAAGTTCTCTCTCAAAAACTCCAAGTCAGCATACCGACTATCAAGTTCCAACGCCATGCGACCAAAGGAAATCGCTTCAGATTCCTTTCCTTCCGCATACAGCGCGACGGCGATCGCTAAGAGCGGTTCTGCTTCTTGTTCTTCAGTAATCTCGGCAGCAACCTGCCACTGATCAACGGCGTCATCAATGTCGCCTCTTTCATAAAGCACTAGCCCGATGTTGTTAATGGAGGGCCAGAAGGTATCGTCAATATCAGCTGAACGCTCATATCGATCAATCGCATCACCATAACGGCCCAGCATGAAATAAGCATTGCCAAGGTCAAAAAGTGCACCAGGAACACCGGGTGCGAACTCTAGGCCCTGTTCTAGAGACTCAGCAGCCTTTTCAAATTCGCCTAGGCGAAAGTAAACTGAGCCGAGTTCAAATAATGCAGCAGGGTCTTCTTCATCAAGTTCACGAGCCTTCAGAACAGCATTGAGAGCTTCGTCAAACTCTTGCATTTGTAAGTGAAGTTGCCCGAGAAGCAGCCAAACCTGAGGAGAAGCTGGCGCCAGCTGAGAAGCAAGCGATGCCCGCTGCAAAGCAAGCTCAAACTGTTGAAACTGAGCTAACTGAACCGCTTCTTGAGCTAGAAACAGACCTTGTTGCTCCAATCGTTCGTCATCAAGCTCTGGAACATGCGGTGCAAGAACTTGCCCAATTGAGGGCTGGGGAATTCCCAAAAGACTAGCCGAAACAAGAATCGACAGAAGAGAAAAGCGCTTATACACGGCAACCTAATCATAAGGAACAAGGTAAGGGCTGACAGCCAGCTCATATCGGCAGAAATGACTACACTGAGAAGATGTGAAGCTGTTTCACACTCTCTAACAGGTATGCTCTGAATCAAGGCGTCGCTAACTTGAGCGTAAATATTGTTATGGGACTGAGCCCACATCATATTTATCCCGAATTCAGAAAAAGCCTAAACTAGCAATCAATAAAGAGACCGTACCTCTTGGATAGCTTAGATCATCTTCTGGCAGATTGACGACCAATCAGGAACATTAATCCTGAAGAGGATTTGATATCGGTTCTAAGCTCTTTAAAGAGGCAATAAAAAAGGCACAGACTGACAATCGGTCAGCAATGCCTTCTAACATCTATCTATTCAAGTGGAGTATTTTTTAAAGCCTAATCATGAGGCATGAATGCACCCAATACTCAAAGGTAAGATGATAAATTCAACAACTACACAAAAGCTGAAACCTAAGAATTAGTAGCCTGAGCGGCTAACATCTGCTTAAGCTTCTCGAGTTCGTTAGCCCAACGAGGGTCAGGCTGAGCTGCCTCTGTCGATGTAGCAGAGTTCTTCCGATTGCTTGTCTTGTTGGATGACTTGCGCTTTCCGCCACTGTTAGACGGTGCATCATCCTTATCTTTTGTGCGGGGTTGAGCCTTCTCAATCTTAAGAGCGCTCTCTTTCAACATGTATCCGTTATATTTCTCGATGAGCTGTTCAGCCTGCTCATCATCTTTAACGGTTACAAATGCAAAACCACGGCACTTTCCTGTCTTACGATCAGTAATCAACTTTGTCGATACTGAATCATCATAATCCGAAAAGACAGCCTCCAATTCTTGCCGCTCAAGCTCTTTCGGCAAGTTACCAACATATAGACGAATAGACATGAAACAGAAACCTCCACACTTAATTTGAATAGATTAGGCATGACTGACAATCATTCTGGCCTAACGCAATCGATACCAAAAACTTAGTCATACCACTAACTGCTGAACCGATTAAGACGATGCTAGAAACCCACAAGCTCAGTAATCGTACAGACCGCAGGGCAACTCTTAGGAAACCGGTGAAATTATCAAATAACCGTCACCACTGACTGCCACCCGTCTGTAAGTTATGGATGGAAAAAATATACTCGGCATTTCACCTAGATCCGAGCACATCCATCCAAGAGTCAAAAGCCGTTTTTACCACTCACTACCGTATCACGACTCAATACACCGAACCATGAATTGACCAAACTTCATGGTTTCCTTTTCGAATTGAACCTGTACATTGCAGAGGCTCTACCCAGTATTCAATCGAACATCACTTAGATGACCGCATCGAAGATGCGCATACATTGTTCAAGGACCATCACCAATAGAAACAAGTCGTCTCATGAGTCCCTACATTAAGAAATGTAACATTGTCTGCAGCCCTTATGCAAGCTGTTTGGACACATCGAAGGCGGTATAACCGACTGATTAACTACTGGTCAAAGGTGACATCTTTTAAGGCGTACATTACTTTTTCCTGCTGGTCGGTAGAGAGTTCCGGAAACATGGGAAGTGATAGGACTTCATTTGCTGCTCGTTCAGAAACCGGTAATTGCCCCACTTGATAGTTCAGATGCTGGTAAACCGGTTGCAAGTGCAATGGCAGCGGATAATAGACCGCTGTGCCGACGCCTTTTTCTTTCAACGCAAGCCTGACGTCGTCTCGCAGCGAAGCATTGGAAGCAGAAGATCCACGACTAGCGGTAATGCGAATGGTGTATTGGTTCCAGATCGATTCTCCGTCATCAATCGATTGAGGCAGCGTCAACCTTGGAATCGGAGCAAGCAGCTGAGAATAGTTAGCTGCAACAGCTTGCCGCCGTGTGTTCCACTGATCGAGATACTTAAGCTTGACCGACAAAATCGCAGCTTGTACAGCATCCAAACGGCTATTTACACCTACAACTTTGTGATAATACCCTTCCTCTCGCCCATGATCAGCTAATACCCTGATCTTATCGGCGATCGCCTTATCGTTCGTCGTTACTGCTCCACCATCACCAAAGGCACCCAAGTTTTTTGTGGGATAAAAGCTAAAGCATCCGACATGTCCGATGGATCCAACCCGTTGTCCTTGCCAGGTTGCTCCAGTTGCTTGAGCACAGTCTTCAATCACAATGAGGTTATGAGCTTGAGCCACATCCATCAAGACTGACATATTAACGGGTTGACCAAACAGATGTACGGGGATAATCGCACGAGTTCGAGGCGTGATTTTATCGGCGATCGCATGACAGTCGATATTGAAACCATTCGGCTCAATATCGACAAATACAGGAGTCGCCCCAACAGCAGAAATCATCTCAGCTGTTGCAATAAACGTAAACGGACTCGTAATCACTTCATCGCCTGGGCCAATGTCAAATGCACGCATCGCCAGAAGCAAAGCATCAGTCCCAGAATTACAGGCGACAGAATAGGTTGTTCCTGAGTAGTCTGCAAATTCCTGCTCAAAACGCTCGACATAGCTTCCCTTAATGTATTGACCCGACTGGAGAACGGACAACACAGCAGCATCCACATCGCTCTTAATCGTTTTGTATTGCGTTTTAAGATCTAACGGAGGAATAAAAGTCACAATTACTTGCCTATAACTCAAAAATAGTCGCTTGGGTGTCGATGTAAAGCTGATGTAACGGAGAACCCGATAGGGAAGAATGATGTAAACCCCATGATAGAGGTTTGGTGTTGGAACGGCCGAACAGACTCAGCGCATCAAATCGTCATCACACCAAGTGCTCCATGACAAACCGGCAAGCTTTTATTGAAACTTTAGAAGGTTTTCTCTTTAAAGTACACGCTTGCATTGCGGCATCATGCTTGAACCAAGCCATAGCAATCCGATTAGAACCATTGCTCGATCCTATCGCAGTCATAGTAGCGAACACGGTTTGAATTTCAACTCTCTGGTGACGCAGTCGTGCTGGCTTGGCGATACTCTCCAAGTTCTGGATCGTAGGTTGTGATGATCTCTCTATTTTGGTCATAGAGCACCATCGGCAGCCCACTGTCATCCCCAATTAATGTTAACGTTCGAAGTAATGCAACGAGCTTGGACTCATCGGTTGTCTGATCAAGCTCATTGTCTGTAGGGTCCGGAAGCTCAATCACTGCTAATTCTCGAACATCTTCAACAAAGACGGGCTCGATAAAAACATCAATGTTATCTTGTTCAACGGCATAGGCGCACAGTGGCAGGTTTCCTGAACATGCCCGATCGAGTCGAGTGCGAGCATCTTCAAATATTGCCAATATTTCAAGCTCGCTCTCTGTTCTTTCCAATTCTTCCGTGTAAGAACTCGATAACGTTTGAGCCTGCTCGTAATAGGACGTTCCTTCAGGAATTTGCTGAATATTGGACAGAGCATTTCGCCACGCAACATTTGCTTGAGTCAGCTGACCTGCTTGTTCGAATACAATTGCCTCATCAGCAAGAGCTGTTGCTTGCTCGTATGAATAGCGAGAGAGTCGTTCTCGATTGTTCTGTTCTTTAGAATCCGCTAGGCGGGTCTCATAAATGATGTTTAGATGTTGAGCTTCAGCATAAGCCATCGTATCTTTCGGGATTTCGGCTAGGCGTTGCATGACGACTTGCCATGTGACGTAAACGAGATTCCAGCTCTCAGCTGAATTAGCCGCACTTTCCCGTGCCTCTGCAATCTGAGCAGCTTCGCGAGCCGCGGTAATCTTAACTTGAGCATCTCGCTCGCGACGAATGTGCTGATCAATCGTCAATAAATAGGTTTGATATTCAGTCAGCTTAAGGCTCGCTAAGGTAGTCACATCTGTATTGTCTGGAATGGACTCAAGCTCAGCGATCGCCAATTGCCACTGACCACGAATATCCTCCCAAACATCAAGCGGATAGGGCGGTTCTTGGGCTGAAACAGTTGCATCGTGAGCCTGGCGTTGAGCAAGAACAATGTGTGAGACCAGATCGGCTTCTTGCTGATATCGATCAATCAGGACCTGCGCTTGCTCGTAATAATCAGACCAAAACGGAATTTCTTCTAACTGATAGCTGGCCTCTAAGAGTCTCTCATAGGCAACAACAACGTCTTCTGGAGTTGTCGCCTGGTCAATTAACTCTCGGGATTCTTGATTAAATGCTTGTGCCGTGTCGAGTAATTGGCAATGTCCAATCACACAGGGGCGCGACAGGGCATAGGCTCCTGTTCCTAACACGGCGATCGCCAAACCTGCCGTCGTCGTTCGGATAATACTCCAACGATTTTGAAACTGACGTTTAAGAATCGAGAGAACGTCTATTCGAACCGTATTCTGCATCACAGCCTGAATGTTCTGAATAGCACGATTTGTATTCGCAAATCCCTCATTGGGAGTGATATGAGAGTGTTCTATAGATGGATTTGAACCTTCAGTTTTATGACCATTGCTCAGGCGATTGATCACGCCCACCCGAGTTGGAGTCGCTCGCTGAATCGTTGAACGATCCTTGTCAGACCAGAAGGCTCCCTTTTCTGTATTCAGGCGCTTATTTTCACTGCGTGGTGAAACGTCACCATAGCGCTGATCACTCAAGGAAACAGAACTAACCCGATGCTTGGCAATAGCTGAAGGAGATTGCCCATTGTTTCTCAAATCAATCTTACGTTTTTTATAAGGTGCAGACTCTCCTTTGCGATACAGCCCAACAAAAATGAGCGGC
>JBCBLF010000096.1:0-16359 GCA_038520475.1 Cyanobacteria bacterium J06627_8 | reverse complement strand
TATAACGTGTTTACAAGATAGAACGCTCTTCAAATATAGCTTTCAAGATTTTGGCCTGAGACAAATCTAGTTTAGAGCACATAACTTTCAGAGCACATGCCTCAGCGCTAGGTCGATCCATTGAGTAGGTGCTGAAGCGCCCACAGGGCCGCTTGAGTACGATCGCGCACATCAAGCTGACAGAAGATATTTGTGAGATGATTTTTAATCGTGCCTTCTGTCAGATGCAACTCGGCTGCAATTTCGCGATTACTTCTTCCTTGTCCTAATAATTTGAGGATGTCGAGCTCGCGCTGGCTAAAGCGGTTGCTGTAATCGATGGCGGAGTCGGGCTCTGGCTTCAGTTGAGAAAACACTTTTGGGGCGATCGTTGGCCCGAGCTGGCTGTAGCCTTGGTGCAGATTTCGAATTGCCGCGGCTACCTCACGAGCTGGCGTACTTTTCAGCAAATATCCAAGTGCTCCTGCTTGAAGCGACTGAAACACATATTCATCATCATCAAAGGTCGTCAGAACGAGAACTCGAATCCACGGATATCGGGCGTGAATCTCTTGAGTAGCCTGGACACCGTTGCATCCAGGCATTCGAACGTCCATGAGAATGACATCAGGCTGGTGCGAAGCGGCTAGGGCGATCGCCTCTTCTCCATGACTGGCTTCACCGACGACATCTAAGTCATCTTCTAAGACGAGCAAAGACGCAAGCCCTTGACGAAACAACGGTTGGTCATCCACAAGCAAAATACGAATCATTGTGGCACCTGAATACGAATCGTTGTTCCATGGGTGGGCGCGCTATCGATCGTCACCTGTCCGCTGATTAACTGAGCCCGTTCGTATATCCCTCGCAAACCAAAGCCAGCAGGCGGTTGAGACCGATCAAAACCGACTCCATTATCAGAGATAGTCAATTCGATCGTGTCGGCGATCGCCTGTCCCTCTAACCGAACATGAGTTGCGTGGCTATGGCGACGGATATTCTCCAATCCTTCTTTGACAATGCAGTACAGTTGATGGCTCGTTTTCAGCGGCAATGGCGGTAGATCAACCTTGCTCTCGACAGTAATTGAAGGCATCGAATTAAATGAAGCGACTAAATTCAGCAGCGCTTGATTTAAATCAAACGACTCATGTCGCAACGTTGCAACTGAGCGTCGCACCTCCTGTAACGCTTGACTTGCTAACGTCTTACAAATATCTAACGGTTGCTGAACGCGATCAGGACTGCGCTCGTAGAGTCGCTGGGCTAGTTCAAGCTGCACATCTAAAGAAGTGAGCGTGTGACCCAGTGAATCGTGAATATCTCGTGCAATACGATTTCTTTCTAAATCTGCGGCTAAGAGCTCGACTTCCTGAGCCAGTGACGCTTCTCGTTGGCGACTCTTGCGCTCTGCAATAACAGTTAAACACAACGCAATAATCAGTACATTCGCAACGATAAAAATGGTCAAGCCGTTGAGGACAATATCAACAACTTGAATCGATAGCGGAATACTTTGAAACGCTTCCCAATCAGCTTGAAAATCTCTAGGTTGAGAGAACTGCTGGAGAAAATATTGAACAAACGCCCACTGCCAGAGGATGCCTGCTGCGACTGTTGTAAACAGAGCCTCCCGCCGACTCATCAAGAACCAACTCTTTGCCAATACAAGCCACAATAGTAAATCGAGCCCCCAGTTTGAATACAGTCGTGTTGCCAGTAGACCACTGATTGCAACCCAGATATAGAGACGACGATACCAAAGCGGACGATGGATGGGGAACTGAAAACTAAAAATTGCAAACATCCCAAGCACGCTAAACGCAAGAAAATCGCCCCAACCAGCGTCATAGCCCATCGGTCGATACAGGACGGGGAACAACATCCGTAACGCATGAATAATCACGGAAGCCCACTCAAGATATCGAAAAATTTTGGGGATCGACGGGGCCGTTGTAAAAATAGTTCGGGGTGCTCTAGATGTCATGGCTAACCAACGTGAAGCGTTGAAATAGAGTTAAACCGTCATTAATCCTAGAGTATCGGTTAGGGCGATCGCCATGACGTTTGTCATTCGATTCAATGACCTCAGGCCATGGGAGAGTCACAGTAGCTTCCGGTACGTTGAAGGAGTGCTCTTCATTAAGGGAACGCGTCACTATGGTGCACCAAATATTACGAAACCGGCTGGGGTTACTGACAATACCGCTCATATTCGGGACAGGGGTATGGCAGATTAGAGACTTCAAACTCAACACAGTAGCCCATGCGCATACCTCTCTAATCGCTGTCGACACTTCAACTCCACAGGCTTACCCTGCTTTACCCACTCTAATGCCAGAGATAACCGTGAACACGTCAACCCAACACAAATCGTCTATTTCAAGTGATGTCATCCGTGAGATGGATGCCTATCTTCAAGCCCACCATGATATCGGGTGGTTCGCGGGTTCTGCCATTATCAGCCGCGGTGGAGACCTTCTATTTGCTGGAGGTTACGGTATGTCCAATGTCGAACATCGGGTAGCAAACACCCCCCAAACAAGATTCCGCATTGGGTCAATCTCTAAGCAATTTACGGCTGCAGCGATTCTTCAGCTCCAAGACCGGGGACTCATCAATGTCGAGGCCTCTGTATCAACCTATCTGCCTGACTACCCCAATGGAGAAAGCATCACCCTGCATCATTTGCTGACTCACACCTCAGGCATTCCAAACATGACCAGCTTCCCGGATTACACGGAGTGGATGCGCCTGGTGACGACACTAGATGACATCGTCGCCCGATTTCGAGAGTTGCCATTAGAGTTTGCTCCTGGGGAAAGCTATGCCTACAGTAATTCAGGCTATGTGCTGCTGTCTCAAGTCATTGAAGCAGTCTCGGGTCAGACTTATGCTGATTATCTAGAAGAGCAAGTGCTCAAGCCACTGGGTCTGGAGCATACGGGTTATGAGCGTCGCTTAGCCGTCATCAACGGATTGGCAGAAGGCTATCAGCTCACCGAAAGCGGATATCAATCAGCAGAATACATCAACATGGATGTTCCACAAGGCGCTGGAGGACTGTACTCTACCGTCGAAGATTTAGCTCAATGGAATCAGATTCTGTTTGGACAAAGAATGCCTCAGACAATCCTAAGTGAAGAAGCCATTGAATTAATGACGACTCCTCATGTCTCAATGGGGATTGAGGATATGCCCCACCTCTTCTATGGCTATGGGTTCGTGGTCAACGATCGCCCCGACCGTCCACATATTGGGCATGACGGAGGAATTAATGGATTTGTCAGCAGTCTAGCCTATCTCCCCAAGGAGGAGGTGACTATTGCAGTTCTTAGCAACGTGCAAGACGCAAACCCAGGCCAACTATCAAAGGATTTAGTGGCCATTCTATTGGGTAAACCTTACGAACTCCCCAGCCTTCCTGACTCAATCACGCTTGATCCGGCTCTGTATGAACGCTATGTCGGCACCTATCAGCTCACACCAGACTTTCAAATCAGTGTCACAGTTGAAAACGATCAGCTCAAGATACAGGGAACCGGGCGATCGCCCGTTACGCTTTACCCCATCTCTGAGACCGAATACTTTTCACGCATTATCAATAATCTGCGAATCATCTTCAACCTAGCCACAGATGGCACCGTCGAAAGCATCTCGCTCATGGAAGGCGAAGTTGAAACTGTCGCAACGAAAATTGACTAATGCTCAAATTCGCATGATCAAATTCGCAACTGCTTCAACTTCACATCTCGAATGATAGATTAGATTGTTATTGAGACTCACTTCAGCAGCGACTGAAAAAGGAAAGGCGATCGCCCCACATTTGAACCGGCACAATCTAACATCCATCAGGCACGCTTAACGTCAAGCTTACTTGGAAACCCGTCAAGATTTTTACGATGACTACACAGTATTTGACTCAAGAGCAACAGTATTTGCTTGAGGCTTGTCTCAATGACAATCAAGCTGAGTGGCAACAACTCTTTGCCCAAGCCCGTTCAGCCATGAAACGAGCGAATGATCCGAACAGTCTTGAAGCTCAGCAGATTGCATGGCACTGTCGAGAAAAAATTCTGAATGTTATTGGAGGCGATCGCCAACTCTATGAATCGCTGATCAATCTGTATCAGCAAACATCAGGTAAACTCGAAAGCCTTGACCTAACAGATGCCGATACGTTGAAGTATCTCTTTAAGGCAATTGCAATATTTACGCTCAGAGAAGCGGTGATGAATGTCTCGTTCAGCAATTGCACACCTGAAACTTTAGAGGCGATCGCCGCAGGGCAAAAAGCCATGCGAGAGTTACACTTAAATTTCATCGGAACTGAAGGTATCTTACTCGGGCTACTTGCCATCGAGTCTGATCCGGCTACTCAAATTTTAAATCGTGCCGGAATTAATTTTGAGGCCGTGAAGCATCTGCTTCATGAATGGCTAGGAGCCATTACCGTTTCTATCGATGAGATTCCAGTAGAAATTCCATTTACCCCACGAGCATGCCACGTCTTGGAGTTAGCCGCAGATCGAGCTAGACACTTGAATTCGCCGCAAATCCATCCGGCACATGTGCTTCTCGGTATCTTAGACGAAGGGAAACAAGAGGAAGGCATCGCGATGCGCGCGCTACTCTTGGGCTATGGAGTCGATCTTTATTCCCTTGAATACCAGCTAATGCTCCTATTCCGTGAGCATTAGCGTTCGTCACGCCGATATCCAATCATTTCAATATCTACAATCTACAGAGGTCAATGTAATGGAACCAACTGATACACCGTTAAAATCAGAAGCATCTCAATCCGAAGAATCAAGCCCATCCATACAGACCGTTTTCTTATATTTTTTAGGTGGATCAGGGGCCGGATTGGTCACGTTTGCGATTTTTGGTGGCGTCTGGCAAGTCACCCATTTCTGGTGGGTCATGGCTACGGTGACCTTTTCCTGCGGCATCTTAGCAGTTGTTTTTCGCCAAAATTTCTCTAAGATGCTGAGTGGGCTGCTTGATGACTTGCCATGGATATCTTAAGTTAATTGCGTGATGCATTTAGAGTCACTCGTTTAGAACTAACCCTTTGGAGCCAGACGTGGATTTGACTGCTGCCACAGACAATACAAGCAGCAGCAGCCAGCAATCAGTTCAATCGCAGCAGCGTACAGCAACGATGCAGTCGGCATACCATCGATGACGATTCCTGCAATCCTCGACGTTCCATAGGACAGATACAGCACTGTGGCAAGAATGGCTGATGTGAACGTTAGCGGTGGAATAAATGCTCCCATCGTGATGACCAGACCAGAGGCGAGCAAAGCTCCCGCAGATGCTCGAACTTCGCTAAGTAAGAGGAGTCATGTGCGATCGCTGCCGTGAGCGCCGCTCACTCTCTTGCTTTAAATCAACAAGCGTTTCCTGCATGATGTCACGATACGTATCGTAAAACACTCCTCTATTGCTACTGCTTCCTCTAGGTTCAATAGCAACTTGTTGGGTCAAGAGAACTTGAGGAGATTGTGATTCTCTTGAGGCAGGAATTGTCTTGAGGCACCAAGTTCCTCTCAAGCCATCTAAATCTCCCTCAACAAGCCTAAAGTCAATGTGTCGGGGGTAATTCAACAGTGACTCAATAACAATACGGCTACGGAGAGTGACTAGAAAAAACCTAAATATGTTTATCTGCTCGAAGACACGGCGATCGCCAGAGGAATCCAACAATCGACTGCTTTCAATATCAGGAATAAATTCCTTAAAGTTGTCATAGTCTGTTAATACGTCCCAAACTTCAGATTCTGAAGCCCTGATCAGAACACGCCCAATGAACTGACCTTCCTCCCTTATTACAGTTGCCGGCCCTCTCTCCAGCGCGGACCGCTGTTGAGCGGGTAATTGCTCTAAAGCTCTGGTTTCTTGCGATAAAGCTGGCAACAATACAGATGCTGTTGCAGAAAGCTGGCACAATTCAACATGACGGTTACTATTCATCAAAGAAGTCATACGTCTTACGTCCTTGAAATGAAGATAAGTTTCATCTAGTATGTTTGAGCCCATTCCCACCTATGGCTGTGGTCAAGGGTAAATTAGACTCCCTAGCAGAGAAAATTTCTGAACGATCTTACTTAACTCTGCTAGGATTCAGTTAATTACTATCTAATTGGCAAGATCAAGAATCTTCTGCTTCTTCAGTTGGCATCCTAAACGTAATAGTGCGAATCAAATCTTCCTCAGCATATTCAATTGTGAAACTTCCTTCCCGAATATCGGTTCCTTCAGGAAGAACGATGGACGTTGTCCCCTGGATCGGGCAAGTTGAGATAGTATCCGGACATTGGTCAGGATTAAATGATAAGCTCAGCGTCTCATGGTCATCCCATCGGTGGAAATTAATACCAGGTATAGGAACAGGGCCCTCATAATCCCCATCAGTAATCCCGCTCACCAATTCTTCCGCACCAAACGATAAAAGTCCTGTCGTTAGTTCGGACAAAAAAGTCCTTCGTACACGAGTGGTATGGTAAGCCCTCAAGATAATGTCTCCGGTTTCGCCACTGTCCATTTCAAATCGAACCCATTCATTGTCTGGGCCAGAAACCCCTAACCTCACCTTCATTATCTGACTGGTAGCTTCAGCAGCTTCGACAGCGTCAGCGTCTTGAGCAGATGCTGGAAGAATGACACCTCCATAAGCAAGTATCACCAGCAAGATGCAAAATGGCCTGCAATCATATTTTCTAGGCAACATTCTCAATAACATACGTAAAGATGATCTCCCGGTAGAACACAAGATAGGCGACGACCCTGTCGAGGAACGGCGATCAGCAAACTCTCGAAATTAGCAATTGTAGTCTGCCAATCAAGCATCTAAGAGGTTCTCAATCGGTAAAACAATACTGTGGTTCACTAATGCCTTGAAGGTCTAGCCCTCATAAAAGTAGTCGGGAGAATCTTCCACGGCTACTGCTCGTGGTCATGGAAACGTATGACTCTGGTCATGTCACGCTTAGAGCTGACGTACTGTAGCATTGGACTTGACCAAGAATTGGTCTATCGTCCCTGAGCATCCAAGAGCATAGACTAATGAACTCTCCCCGATTCTTGCCCCCGGCTTTTCGATATGTGGAGTGGTTTTTCGTTGCTGTCCATGTCGTAATGCAATTCGATAGCTCTAGCTCAGTGCTTCCCAAATTAGCTTTTTGTCTCGCCTTTCTGTTGCCAAGCTGCTTTTTTCCAATTAGCCGTCCGCTCTATCAAAGAGTCGGGTATTTATTTCTAGTGATTGGATCGTTGGCTTGCGGCAAATTTTTAGGCGTTAGCCTTGATTTTTTGATCTATCTCTACGTGGCTAAAAGCTGCTTCTTGCTGAACTTGAAAGGCGTTATCTGTGTCACGAGCATTACAGGAGTGGTTTGGGTTCTGGGTGAATACGTTTCTGAACTCATCGAATACCAATCTGAATTAGCGTCACTCGAACCGGTTTTTCGATTTGAGCCACCCTATGGTTTTGGGCTGTATACCCCTCGGACGCTGGCAATATATGCTTTTTGTCTTTACTTAGGCTGTAGTGTTGCGATGATTGTGTTTAGCTATGCCATTATTGCCGAACGTAAAAGCCGTCAACAAGCAGAGTTGTTAACAAACCAGGTTGAAGCACTAGCGGCAAGCTTGGAGCGCACACGAATCGCTCGCGATATTCATGATTCCATCGGGCATACCCTGACTGATCTTGACATGCAGCTGGAAGTCGCTCGAGCACTACGAGATAGTGAGTTGGATCAGTCATTTCAGGCCATGGACAACGCAAAGGTGCTGGCAAACCAGTGTATTGAAGATGTGAGCCAAGCCATACAAATGTTGCGACAGCCAGAATTTAACCTAAAACAGGCGCTAGTTTCCCTGATTGAGCAGGCAACAGATCAATACATCCTACGAATTAACCTAGATATCGATTTACCTAAACTATCCCCTTATCTTAAGCATCAGCTCTATTGCATTCTCAAGGAGGGAATCGTCAATATTCAAAAGCATGCCTGCGCCTCCTGTATTGACATCCACGCTCAAGTGATTCCTGGGGGGGTTTCTGTAGCACTCAGAGATAATGGAATTGGGTTTACACCAAGTGCACCTATGCGGGGGTTTGGATTAAAGGGCATGATAGAGCGTGCACAGCTGTTGGGAGGCGAGCTTAAAATTCACAGTACTATCGGTCAAGGTACTCATATCCAAATTACGCTGCCGCTATGATTCGTATTCTTCTCGCAGACGATCAAGACTTCTTTCGCCAAGGGCTCGCGATGCTCTTGAGTAGAGAGGCGGATTTAGCTGTCGTTGGACAGGCCACGCACGGGCAGGAAGCAATTGCTCTTACTGAACACCTCCAGCCTGATGTCGTTCTGATGGACGTCCGCATGCCAATCTGTGACGGCATCATCGCGACTGGCGAAATTCATCAGCGCTGGCCTTGGGTCCGAATACTCGTATTGACGACCTTCGAAGATGATGAATTCGTCTGTCAGTCGCTTCGGGCGGGTGCGCTTGGGTACTTGCTAAAGCGTACGCCCTCTGCACAAGTTGCGATCGCAATTCGCTCACTGCACAAGGGTTATAGTCAACTAGGTCCAACCATTGCCCCTAAAGTCTTTTCCCAACTCAAACCACCTACCGCTGAGCCTAACGACCTCCAGAGTGCGTTGAGCGATCGGGAACGTCAAATTGCAGAGTTGATTGGTCAAGGTAAGAATAACAGCGAAATCGCCGAACTCCTTCATTTAACAAAGGGGACTATTAAAAACTACGTCACCCAAATTTTTGACAAGTTGGGCGTGCGGGATCGTGTTCAAGCTGCACTATGGGCACGGCAAAATCTGACTGGTTGCTAGTGCTCGATTTCATTGATTGGCTATCACTTTTCAAATCTTGTATTAACACACCTCTGGATTGCGATAATCCCAAGTCTTGGAAAATTATTTTGAAAGCGCTGCTGTGCAGCGCTTTCAAAATAACTCGACCTCATCTCATCTCATGTTGGTAGGCTGGACTGAGTACAAAGGGAAAGCGTAAACAGAGCAGCAGATACGGCTGCCGCTCCCGTGCGAATGTGATTCCACAACGTCCAGTCCGTGAGATAGGTCGTCCACAGTGTTGTGCCCTCAACACTATTGGGCGAAACAATCGCTAATGCATCATTTAGTGGAATATTGCCGACAATCGTCACGCCAAGTGTGCCAATTATGTATAGTAAGCTTCCTGCAACCCAATATGCCATTCCTGGCTGATCCCAGTGTCGAAGCGCAAAAACAGTCAAAATGGCGCCAGCTATTCCCGGACCAAAGAATACAGCCATAAACCAGGGATTAATGACTGTGATGTTAATGGATTGCATAACAGCAATGCCGGGTGAAGCTGGTTGGAGCGCTAGAGCTTGCATAACAAATGTCGAAAAAGCAAAGAAAATACCGGCGGTTAAGGCACAGCCAATTGCAGTCAATAGAACGAGCGGCAATCGTAGATGTTCGATGATAATCATGATGTTTTCAGGTGAAGGGATAGGTGAAAAACCAATAACCAAAGCTTGTTTGAACGATTTAGATCTGTCTCAGTACGATAAACCTGGTGTCTGGTGAAGATACAAACCATTGCTAAGCTGCTTCAAAATGAAATCGGCAACATCTGCACGTGAGATTTTGAGCTCTATGGCTCGATCGGTGCCAGGAAACCCGTGACGATAGTGTCCAGTGCGATCGCCCTCAACGAGAGCTCCCGGGCGAACAATCGTCCAATCTAAATGGCTCTGCTGAATATAGCGCTCCTGAAGCTGATGATCAGCAAACACCTTTCGCAAGATGAATCCAAACATCACATACTTCCAGTAGAAATTGAGATTGCTCCAGCTATCCCCTGTCCCAAGAGTTGATTGACAAATCAGTCGCTCGACGCCAGCTTTCTCCATAGCCTGGATAATCTGTCGAGTCCCCTCAGAACGAACGGTTCCAGTCAGTTGTTGTCCTGAGCCTAAGATGCAAATGACCGCATCCTGATGTTCGACAGCTTTCTCCACAGCGATTGGGTCGAGCACATCTCCTTGAATCACGGTCAGATTAGGATGCTGAATGGTGAGTTTTTCTGGATTTCGAGCAAACGCAGTGACGTGATGTCCCTGCTCCAACGATTGTTGAACAACCACTTGTCCTGTTCCACCGGTTGAACCAAAAATTAAAAGTTTCATCGTCTGATAGTCCTCGTCAAAAATTACTCCGGAAGCAATGCCAATCTTTTGATTCGCAGGCGTTCTGGATAGGATTAGCTTAGGAAACCTGCCGAGAGGATGCTTGATTATTTCTGCTCAACTGTCAAAATCTTGCGATCAATCATCAAGATCGTGCGATTATCAGTCAAAATGACTAGAATCAGAGTCATGTAGCTCTAGGTGATTAGATTTGAATAACTGGGATGCTGCTGGATGAGTGCCATGCAAAATGTAGCTGCTCAACAATTTGAAACGAGACAAGCGAGCCTGGGCGATCGCCCAACTCAGCCACAGCCATCGATTCATGTTAGAGCAATCCAACAGCAGGCAGGTGAAGGAACGTGCTGTTTTAAGAACGACCATACCCTTTGGGTCTCTCTATCATCACGTCCGATTCAACTTTGTCATACCCAAGGCGGACAAACCGTGATGGACCTCTACGGCAGAGGTGATATGGTGATTACCCCAGCCAACACTCGCCTGTTTGCACGGTGGGAATCTGATGATCACGTCCTCCAAATCCGGCTCAATACCCAGTTTCTAGACAGAATCGCCCAAGACACCCTCGAAACCAACAGCGATCGCCTTGAACTCCACCCCAAATTTAAGGTGCGCGATGCCCAACTGGAGGCGATCGCGTTCATGCTACACACCGAACATCAGCAAAACCAATCCAGTAACCAACTATATTGGGACTCACTCACAAATGTTCTAGCCGTTAACTTACTCCAACGTCATGGAGTTGAGCAACTCTCCTTACCAACCTATGCTGGAGGTCTGCCGCGATATCAGTTATCTCAGGTTCTAGACTTCATTGATGCCCATTTAGATGAAGAGGTCAAGCTTGCTAACTTAGCTCAAGTAACCGACATGAGCCCGTTTCACTTCAGTCGCCTTTTCAAACAATCAACAGGATTGTCGCCTCACCAATATTTACTTCAACAACGCATCGAGCGAGCCAAGCAACTCTTAAAGCAAACCAATCAATCAATTCTAGACATCGCTGTTGCCTGCGGTTTCAATAGCCACAGCCATTTGAGCCGACAGTTTCGACAGTTAACAGGCGTCACACCCAAAGCCTACCGAATCCATTAAAGAAGTCTCTCGATGTAATGGTGAGCGATCGTGTGATGCTGAAGGAATCACACGATCGCAAAATGACTCCGCGTTAGTTCAGCAGTTGATGTGTCGATCACGACGGCAAGCACATCCTCATTCATACGGATTTGCGTTCCCGCTGATCGCTGAACAAGGCTGAGATCTCGAAATCGAATGCCTGATGACAAACCAAATGTGTCCATCAGAGGGTTAAAGTCTTGAATGGTATCTACACCATTAACGTTCTGTAACCCAAAAATATCGGACCCACTGCCGCCATAGAGGTCATCATGGCCGCGATCGCCCCACAGCATATCGTTACGTGCTCCACCCCGAAGGATGTCATTGCCGCTACCGCCTTGCAACACGTCATCATCTTGATGCCCGGACAACATATCTGCCCCAGCATTTCCCCGTAGCTCATCCTGTCCGGCGTCAGCCCAAATCTGGTCATCACCCCCTTTGCCCACGAGTGTGTTATCACCTCGATTTCCCCAGAGATGATTATCTGCATCGTTCCCAACACCCCGAATAGGGGCAGCACCGCCAAGGATTAGCTGTTCGGCCCCATCGGTCAAAACGAAATTTTTCAGCGTTACGACGGTATCAATGGCGTTGTCATCGTCTAATTCAAATTCATCTGAACCTTCATCACTGATGAAATATAGGTCGTGACCGTCACCGTCAATCCACTCCAATCGCCACTGGTTCGCATCATCTCGATCGGCATACGCAACCCCTTCATGCAATCCTCCCCTGCGATCGCCCGAATTGTTGTAACGATCGCGGGCTAACGATTCAAAAAGCAAGTCGAACAAAGCAGTATCAGGACTCAAGTATCGGCTTAAATCTGCAAAGAGATCGATGACGGCGCCATGGGCCTCATCAGCATCAAAAATACCGCCCAATCCATCAAATCGCGTGATCAGAGAGGTTTGAGCAGTCCCAGCCTGTTGATTATCCCCAGCCAGTCCCAGATTGAAAAACCCATCAGCCACCACGAACGCAAGAGAGGTCTGAGCCGATTTTTCAAAATTCCGAACCGCTTGCCGATTGGGCGTCAAACCATCCACATCATAATTCTGTGCGGGAAAGGCAGCATCAAGGGCAATCAGCCGAGATGCAGTGAGTTGTGCAGATGCCTCCGCTGCCACATATGCCCCTAGACTATGACCAATCATCGTCACATTTTGAGTGTCTTGAAAAACAGATGTCGTCCAGTCTGCAACAGCTTGAATGCGTCTTGCAGCAGAGACAGGCGGCAAGGCACCATCCGTCAACGCTTCTCGGGCATCAATGAAGAACACCTGAGCGGACGGAGACTGCGACAACTCTGCGGCAAGCCCATAGAGTCGAGGAAACAGTTGGTCAATCGGCAGATTCTCATCAAAATCCCCACTCTGCCGACCATGGACAATCACAATCGTTTCAGATGGAGTCGTCTCAGGCAGAGCACCAATTTGCCAAAGACGAATCGGATAGAGCTGAGGTGAATTATTGCGATCGCTGCTCGAAGCTTCAACAAAGGCCGTTTGAAGCAGCGTCGACATTGGCTGAGTCGTCATAATATGTGCATTACTCAACTAGAAATCACAGTGAACATCGTTCTATGCAAGCAAGTTATATTTCTTGGGAAAGATAGCTTTCTCAAAAAATTAATGTTCTAATCGGTACACGTACTGTCGTGCACCTCCGTTTTAACCTATTCAGGTTTGGGTGTTGCTGAGCTGAGCCATGAAGGTTGATGTAAAAGCGAAGACCTGCATTACTCTTCATTTCTTCCCACCAACAGCTTTCCTAAAGGATTTACTGCGCTGTGCAGGTTGACTAAGCACAGTTACAGACTGCCGTAGATTTGAATTGTGAAGGTTACGGCTGACTTGCCGCGATTAAAATCGCAGCCGCCTCTTTGGCTCGAATAGCCGTCTCTGCTCCCTGAGCCAGGGCCGCAACAACAATCGCTCCTTCGATGAGAATGGCGATTTGCCGAGCCAGCGTCTCAGCGTCAATAAGCTCCGCCGCCTCAACCAAGCTGCGAATATAATCCAGAATCAGTTGCTTGTGTTTGACCGCAATGTGATATCCCGGATGAGTGATGTCTGCCAGCTCTACAATCGTGTTGACAAACGCACATCCTCGAAAATCTTGATCTTGGAACCACTCGTACAGCACATCAAAAATCGCCAAGAGGCGATCGCCCGGTTCAGCGGCAAGATGCTCGATTTTCTCTTGAAAAGAAGGAAACCAGTTCTTTTCATATTCCTCCAAATAGGCCGCAATCAATGCATCTTTTGATTTGAAGTGATTGTAGAGCGACATCTTAGCAACGCCAGATTCGGCAATGATGCGATCGATGCCCACATTTTTAATCCCTTCCCGATAAAACAGCTCAGAAGCCGCTTTGAGAATGCGATCGCGTGCCGAGGGACGAGATGATTGTGTTCGCGACATGTCAGTTATCACCACAATGTAGACAGGTCTGTATACACCTCAAACTAGCATCTTTGAACTAATTCAACAACTAGAGTGCTCAGCTCAGATACCCGAGCCAACAACCCAGGCGCGAAAAAGATATTGACAATAGACAGACTTGTCTACATAATAAAAAATATACAGAACGGTCTACTTAAAAAGGACTAGCATCATGCCAACATCATTGACTCTGATGTCAACTCAATTGTGTGATGGGCTGTATGATTTAGCACTTCACTTTGGCGGAGAACTTGAAGGGCTGGCATCAACTTGCCGCACTCGACAAGTTGATGCCAGCCGCTTAAATGACCACGCTCTTACAATAAGGACCGATATTCAATCCACACGTCTAACAACGGGCGATCGCCTGACGTTTACTACATTTACATTGATTTAGCTCATTGATTTAGCTCTTTTCTTATTTCTTCTAAGTCTTGCTGTTTACCTGTTTTGCGTTCATTCATTCTGAACCTGATTGATTCCAAATAAGGAGCATCATCATGATTGATCTGTACACCTTCACCACTCCAAATGGACGTAAACCTGCCATTCTGCTTGAAGAACTTGAACTTCCTTACCTCATTCACAAGATAGACATCAGCAAGGACGACCAATTTTCACCCGATTACATTGCAATCAATCCCAACAGTAAGATTCCTGCCATTCATGACCGTGACACCAACATTACCGTGTTTGAATCAGGGGCACTCATGATGTATTTGGCTGAAAAGGCAGGGCGGTTGCTGCCAACCGATACGGCTCAACGATTCCGTGTCATCGAGTGGCTGATGTTTCAAATGGCAAGCATTGGTCCGATGTTTGGGCAGCTCGGACACTTTCGCAATGCGGCTCCGGAAAACCTCCCTTACGCCATCAATCGATATGAAAAAGAGACCCTGCGTCTTCTCGGCGTGTTCGATCGCCAACTAGCCGAAACATCATACATCGCAGGCGATTATTCCATTGCCGACATTGCAACTTATCCTTGGATTATCGCTACAGCAACATCGTATCTAGATGATTTTCCGAATGTTCGTCAGTGGGTCGAACGACTTCAGGCGCGCCCAGCAGTGAAGACTGGCATGGCGATTTTAACACCTGATTTTGATAGCCAATACGGAACCCTAGCTTGAGACGTTCGCAGCACTATCGACAACCACATAGGGTGAAACGCTCTGAGTGAAACGCCAAGCAGAATCGGTTCTCGGAGCAACACTTGCATTGCTGTTATAGGGCTTCATGATACCTCACGATATAAAAGGAATTTGAACCATGGGACTCACGTTAACTGACTTACCCACAGGCATTCGTCAGCAAACCACTCGACGACAGCTATCAGGTGGGCAAATTTTAATCCAGCAGGGAGAACCCGCTGAGTATATCTTCTGGGTCATCTCAGGACGCATGCGGCTAGTAACGTTTGTTGATGATCAAATGATCACTCACTACTTTGTGGAAGCAGACGAATTCTTTAGCGAGGGATCACTCTACTTCGCGAGTTACGGATGTACAGCGATCGCCGAAATGCCAACTGACGTTGTTGCAATTCCCAAAGATGCATTTGCCGATGCTTTAAGAACCAACACTGCCCTATCAGAACGCTATTTAGAAACACTGACGCATCGTTTTCAGTCCGTTAAAACGCTGCTAGGTCTCCGTGGCATTCCCTCTGCTCGCGATCGCCTGCGTCATTACTTGATGCAGCGTTTGGCACCGGGACAATCAACGGTCGTTTTGGAAAAACCCTTGAAGGCGATCGCAAGTGAGCTGGCTCTGACTCCCGAAAGCTTATCTCGGTTGCTGGCACGCCTCCAGACAGAAGGCGTTATCACTCGAAAGCAGCGGAGTATCTCTCTTTCGGGAGAATGGCTAGAGGATATGTCTGAATACTACAAACTTAATCCAGATCAAGAAATCTAGTGAATGACCCCCCTATGCTAAGGGCAAATCCAAATAAGTAGGCTAATTCAAGCGTTTCGATTGATTTTCCTTTGTTTTCAACAGATTTTCCATCCATAAATTGATTGGAGATTAGATAATGGCAAACATTCAAGGCTACCACCATGTTGGGTTGACGGTTCCAAACATCAATCAAACTCGAGAGTTCTTTATTAACGTCTTCAAATTTCAGCAAATTGGTGAAGTGCCTGACTATCCCGCATGTTTTTTATCCGATGGCACCATCATGTTGACGCTTTGGCAAGCAGCTACGCCAGAACAGGCCATTCCATTTGACCGCAAAAACAATATTGGACTTCATCATTTTGCACTAACCGTTGATAGTCTTGACGCACTCAATTCTTTTCATCACACCCTCTCTTCAACCGAAGGTGTTGAGATTGAATTCGCACCCGAACCACTCGGAAACAGTTCAACTCACCACATGATGTTTTATATTCCAGGCGGTATCCGAATGGAACTCACAGCTCCAGGAGCGAAGTAGCATCGTAGCCATAGATCAGAAAGTGCTTTGCTTGCCGGACTATGGCTACGTACGAAATACAAGCATGAAGATGCCAATCGCAACATAACTATCTTAGTCAAGATTCATCTAGGTCACTGAAGACGCCAGC
>JBCBLF010000095.1:0-16821 GCA_038520475.1 Cyanobacteria bacterium J06627_8 | reverse complement strand
AAATCGTGGGTTACAATCTTCATATTTTCTTTTCCCAAAAAACCCTGCTTGGGTTGGGGGGCGCACCCGACTGGCGTCCCCGCCCCTCAGCCATAGCAGGTTTTTGAAAAATACCCCATCAACATGGTACAGCCCACATTGTGAGAGTGTGCAACTGCGTTAAGTACAGAAATAGAGATGTGGGGCACGCTCCACCCTACGATCCCGTGTTTAGCGAATCGCACAAGATGATTGTCTGACCACATTGATGGACCTAACCGATTCTATAGCTAGCCTAGCCAATTCCAGAGGCTTGAGGATTCGAAGGACCGTAAATGATGACTGCTGCTAAAAAGACAGAAACCGATTGAAGTCTTTAACGTGTTTACAGAGTTGAAGTTCAGTTCCCTCAGTATTCCATTTCACGTGGTCGAAGATTTGATGGAGGATAAACAGCCCCCTACCATCTTCTGCATCATCACAAGGCAAACAACACTGGGAATCACTGGAAGAACAGTTTTCGGTCTTAAATCCGTTTCCCTGATCTGAAATAATCCACCAATACTCATTATCAAAAAAGAAAAACCGGACTGAAATTTTCTTTGTTGGGTCTAATTTGTTACCGTGCGTTGCCGCATTGACCAGTGCTTCTTGCAGACCTAGACGAACCTCGCCTTCCATATGCTTTGGAACTCTAGCTAGAAGCAAATCCAAAATTGGATATAAATACAGCGTAGACGCAAAACTGACGCTTCCCCACTTACGACTTTGGGCTGGACGCATAGCGATCGCAATCACGCAGTAACCTCGCACAGATATTCAAAAGTGACGTTGAAAAACAAGTCAGAGCAGACATAACCTGAAGCAGATACTGGTTCTCCGCAATCTCCTGATCGCTTCAGTCGTAATTCAAATTGTCTAAAAATTCTTGATAAACCCATCACGTCGGGCAATGCACTAGATTTTGGAAAATTGCTAGCTGCCACTTTAAGCATATCTAGGCAAGTCCGATGTCTATATTCTTATTATACCATTGCCAGATAGGGTGATGACACCCCTCACAAATGATGCAAGTACCCGTCGTCAGACTTCTAAATATTGAGTGTTCGAATCGTTAAGAGGCTAAGCCCGCACGGGCGCCTTCTGCCACCTGCGCAACCTCATCATTAGATAATTGCTCAAGTGTCACTCTTACATCATCTCCGCCAAGAGCTGTTAATGCCTGAACCACGCGATAGCGAACTTGCCAGTCATCACTTTCAGCAAACGGGCGAATTAATTCAATGGCACGGCGATCGCCCAGTTCCCCCATCGCCCCAATGGCAGCAGCTCGGATCAACTCGACGTCAGACTGCAAAGCATCTTGCAAGAGCTCAAATCCTCTGGGATCGCCTAGCTCTCCTAATGCAGCAACAATGCTCATACGGACCACCCAGTCCGTTGTTTGACAATAGACTTGCTTCAGATCATCAAACAACTCAACTAGTTTCAAGGCACTTATTGAATCAGCAGCAGCAGCTCTCACATCAAGTTCAGTATCGGTCAACAGACAATGACGAAGGAGTGTGCCAACAGCGTCCTTATTGTGTCCACCAGACGATGCCAGCTGACTGACCGCAGCATATCGAACTCTCGCATTCTCATCTTCAGCAGCCTGCATCAATAAACCAACTGCGACATCTAGAGGAAGATTCCGAATCTGGTTGACTGCGTTGATCCGCTGACCATAGTCGTCTGACTCTAGTAATGCTTTGACATCTTCGGGAGTCGTCGCCATTTCACTCATCCCACCCTATTTATGAGTTATTAATGTATGAATTATTAAACTACTAACCGTTCAACTGACCAGCATGAACGATATTGCTGGCCTCAATTCCATTGCTAGGCGTCATCGTAATGTTCAGCCATAAAACGAACAATGTCACCCAAGGTGAGAATGCCGATGACATGATTTGCAGCATCAACAACAGGCAGTTGGTGAATTTTGCGCTTATGCATAACCCGCGCAGCTTCGCGCAGTGACTGGTCAGGAGAGGTTGTCGTAACCGACGTTGTCATGACATCCTTGACGGTTTGACCAAAGGCTTTGTGGAGTTCTCGATCGTACGTCGCAGGGTTTTCTAGGTAAACCACGCTATCCAAGATCATGATGTAGGCCGGAAGCTGAACACCCGTCTCTTGCCATAGCAAGTCCGATTCAGAGATGATCCCAATCAACGATTTGTCATCACCAACCACCGGAAGACTACTTACTCGGTTGTCAGCCATTAGTCGAATCGCCTCTTTTAAGACAGTTTCAGGCCCCACAACAATCGGATCAAGGGTCATGAAATCAGCTACAGATGAATCAGAAGGTACCATCATCTCACTCTCAACTATTCACACGATCAGAGCTATTGTTCAAACCACACAATCTACATCACTAGAGCCTTAGGGACCGAAATCACTGTGCCTAACCCCCATTAAGCCTAAGTCCCATCAAGCAATCTCAAGGCTTCAAGTGATTTCAATGCCTCAACCCTTGTCATTAACCATCCTCATTGGCTACCTGATGGTAGCCGCCACGATTTGGTAGCGATGAAGAGAATAGTCCAATAGTTCAGTTCGCCACTGCAATCGATTCATAGCATTAGACATCTGAGATACAGCCACAAACCAAGTCCATAGACAATTTTTTGAGGCAGCTTTGAAGCGGTGTGGAGTAAAAGCAACTTAGCCTAGACGTTCATCACGTTGCCCACGCCAAGCCACTTAAACTACAACCGACTAACGCTTCTCCTAGGAATCTCGCTTCAAAGCAAGCTCAACGCGCTTGAACTCGACTTCCAATCGCTTTCGCAACTTCTCTGGAACGGGTCGATTTGGATAGGAGCTGTAGTGGCCTGCGAGAGAATTCAAAGCCGTCCGCATTGTGGTGAACGAGCTGAGCTGCTGAACTGCGTTGTTCCGTCGATACAGACCAGCGAAATCATTGATGTTTTGACGTGCGATCGCTTGTGCCTCCGCTTGCTCAGGCGTTCCCTCTGGAAGATTTATCGCCGACCGTAAGTTTTCGATAACTGTCAGCGTGTCTGCACGGTAGTCACCTGACAAGCCAGATGGAGTTGGAGAAGAACATCCTGCCAGCCCAATGGCACATACTAAAAGCAGAGCAAACAGGCGAGAAACTAGTCTTTTCATAAACCCTCAAGTCAGTAAACGGTGAATGACCATGAGCAACCACTTGGGCGATCGCTGACCATGGCTTAAAACATCATGCATAAAACTCGAACATCAGCCGAAAACATAGGCCAAAACATCTCATTTGATACTGTTTTAACCAAAACATTCTGCATTAGACCTTGTTTCAATAGATCCTACCGTGATATGGAACGTTTTAGGAGACCCTCTCCTGAACCAATAGGAAGAAACCGTCCAACATTAAAGCGACGAAGACACCCCTCATCATCAGACCAAAGGTCCTAATTGTTTTGCTTTCGGCGCTCTTCTAGCTTGAAGAGAATTTCTTCATGCATATCTTTGGTAATCGGGTAGAAATAGGCAAGTACTAACCCCAGCAATAGACAGACCATTGGCAATGGAGCAACCACAATACGAATGGCGAGCAGGGCAGAATCAGGTTGTTGCTCAGCGCCTCCAACATAGCCTGACAACTCTAGCGCCAAACCAACGAGCTGCAGTCCCAACGCAAGTCCTATCTTTTGTAAAAGCACCATAAACGCATAAAAAATTCCTTCCCGTCGTTGCCCCGTCTGCCACTCATCTAACTCAATGACATCTGGCAGCATTGACCAAGGAATTAAATAAGCTGTAGACACACCAACACCCGCGAGAATGGCCAGCCCATACATCCACCCAAGTTGTCCAGGTTGCAAAAAGAACAATCCCACCTGAGCAAGTATCCAACATCCCATTCCCATGCCATACACGGCTTTTTTACCAATCTTTTCACTCAGCGCACTCCAGACAAACAGCATGAGCAAGGCAGTGCCTTGGACCGCCAAAATAGCAGTGTTCGCATCCTGAGGAGATAACTGTAGCCAACTCTCGACAAAAAATTTCAAATTTGCTGCAGTTAGCTGTACGGCTAACCATGAGCATAAGTAAATACCGATAACGAAGAGAAACGCACGATTCCTAAAGGCCGTACTCAGCTGGGTTAATAAAGGAACGGATACCGCCGAGGGCTGGTTGAGACGGCGAGCTTCGGCTGCCATTGCTTGACGACGCGTTCCCCAGATGCACCAATAAATGGGTAGCGTAGAAATCACAGCACAGGTAAACCCAATCCACAGATATTGATGCCTCAGATTAGAGACCAGCGCAGTGAGCGCAATGACCAAAAGAACTGACAAGATACTGCCACCGAGCGAAAACGCAAATCGGAAGCTATTTAATTTAGTTCGCTCGTCGTAATTTTGGGTCAGTTCAGGGGTCAGCGCCGTATATGGAAGATTCACAGCTGTGTAAGCAAGGTTGAACAGGATTCCAATGGCGATGTAGTAGAGCACCAAGGGCCAGGGGTTAGTTTCAGGATTTCCGAGCGGTGGAACCACCCACTGCAGAAAAAACAGAATTCCAAATGGTAATGCTCCGTAAAACATCCACGAATGTCGACGGCCCCAGCGTTTTGATTCGGTGCGATCGCTCAAATAACCAATGATGGGGTCATTAATTCCATCTGAAATCTTTCCAATTAGCAAAATTGAACCCGCAAGCCCTGGAGGCAGTCGAGCAACTTCGGTAAAAAAATACAACAGGAAAAATACCAAAACATTGGCGGTAATGGCAGGCCCCACATCTCCTGCACCAAAGGCAAGCTTTGTGGCAAAGCTTAGAGAATTAGGCGATCGCGATTGTTCAGACGAAGAATTAGACGACATAAGCTAGACCGTCGAGCACGTGTTTGAAGTGTACGATCAAACCCAAGAGTATTAACACTCACCAAATATCTATAACAACTCCAGATGAGGTGTGATGGGCAAAGCGAACAGCACTCACCGAACCCATCAAAATTCATTTCCAAAATTGGCAACACCCGACAGTTTTCGTCATACGCGACATTGTGCATTCCCCATCACAATGACTTTAATATTTCGCTCGGAACACTATATGATGCTTGTCATCTACGACTATTGAGCAACTATGCCAGATCTTTACGTGTCTTGGTCAGAGTACCACGAGAAAATTGAGCGTCTCGCACTAGCAATCTACGAATCGAAGTGGTCATTCAACCAAATTGTCTGCATTGCAAAAGGAGGGTTAAGAATCGGAGACACCATTGCCCGCATTTTTGATCAGCCGTTGGCAATTATGGCGACATCATCCTATGGGGGTCCAAACAATCAGGTAAGAGGCTCAATCACTTTCTCTCGCGATTTAGCCATGACGACAGCGAACCTGGGAAGTCATGTCTTGTTGGTTGATGATTTGGCAGATTCAGGCGTCACGCTAAAGCGAACTGTGGACTGGCTGAATGCTCACTATGGGTTCTACATCGACGAAATTCGAACTGCCGTGATTTGGTACAAAGAGTGTTCGTTGATTAAACCAGATTATTGTGTCGATTACTTACCGGATAATCCTTGGATTCATCAACCATTTGAAAAATATGAACACGTTCAACCTGAAAATTTGAAAGAGATGATGCTAAATCCATCATCCAATCAAGATGGATGACCTGAAGACGATTCAGTTCCGCTGCAACTGATCGATGAGTTGAATAATTTCCTCAAATTGAAACAAATCAACCAGATGTTGAATTTTCGCGGCGATCGCCTCATGGTTGGGTCCAAGCTCACTGATAAGCTGCTGGGCACCCGAGTCATCACATCGAATAGCCGCATCATAGAGTTGATCAATCCACTCTGACGAGAAATGCTGAAAGTCCTCCGGAACAAGACGAGTGGAAAGCTTAGGATTGGTAACCCCAAGCGACTGCGGCAGGGCAGCGACAGCTTGTGACGATTGTTTATCGGTCAAAGCCGCAGTAGTCGAAGCTGCACGAGCCTGGGTTTCGATGCACACTGGCACCTTTATTGAAAAGCATGATCCATCGTTGACCACACTTGTGACCGACAGCGTGCCGCCAATCAAGCGTGCAATTTCCTGACTCAAGGTCAATCCTAGACCTGTCCCTTCAGCCGATTTCTTTTTGCCAGTTTCTCGTCCAGCAGCAGCATTAAAAATATGGGCTAACTCATCCGCAGCAATTCCACATCCCGTATCATGCACCTCAAATTTGACCCAAGCCTGAGGTTCTGCCAAAGATGCGAGATTGGAGGACGATTGAGCAAAATCAGCACTCTGAGGTGAAGCATCCCTAGAGGTGACAGTGACAGCCAGACGAATGGTGCCTTTATCGGTAAATTTGATTGCATTATCGAACAAATGCATGAGTATCTGGCAGACCTTACCTTCATCTGTTTTGACTGATAGCGGCGAGTCAAACAATCGGTCAGTTGTGAAGTTTAACCCCTTTTGCTGAATCTGTTGTGCAACGATTAGCTCAATCGAATTAATAAATTCATCGATATCAAACGTGCATTCATCCAATGGAATCATCCCCGCCTGAAGCTTTGCCAGGGTCAACAAACTGTTGATTAAATTTAGTAAGCGTTCACCGCTTTCTAAAATTAGACTCGCATCGTTTCGATAATCGCTAGGTAAGTCGGCCGCTGATTGCAAGATTTGGGCAAACCCTAAAATGATATTTAGCGGCGTTCGCAGCTCGTGATTCATCGCAGCAAGAAACGCACTTTTAGAGCGACTAGCAGCTTCAGCTTCGCGGGTTGCCTGCTGAAGCTCTTGGTTTTTAGCCTCTAACTCCGCCTGCTGCTTCATCGCGTTTTCCAACAAATGCCCGTGGTAGAGCGCAATCCCAACTTGAGCAGCAACCGACTCCAGAAGCAGAATTTCATCCTCTGTCCAGACTCGGTATTGATCGCATTGCTGCAAGACAATGACGCTATTTGGACTATTTTGATAGGAGGTTCGGCAAAGGAGTATCGACTTTAGCTCTGCCTCCCGCCATCGATGATGAACAGCCGTTGATAGGGAGTCTGCATAGACATCGCTCAGGGCGATCGCCGTATCTTCAGCCATCACCTGTTGAAGATACGCAGTTCCATCTAGTGGAAAGTCCATCTGCGCCACAGATACCCATTCTTGGCCACGATATTCTGCTGCGAACAGCATTCGAGATGGCTGAGTATCTGTATAGTCCGCGCACAAATAAAGCAGACATCGACTCACTTGAAAGGCTTGTCCGACTTGGTCAACCGTAGCTTGGAAAATGTGCTGACTGTCTAGGCTACTGCGAATTTCATTCGTAATTTGTCCTAACAGTAGCGCTTGATTCACTCGAACCATGAACAGCACTCCATCCTTCCTACGCGCGCACACACACACCGCTTCATATCCAATCTGCCCATTGACGGAAATGCTTGTTCATACATTGTCTAACGATTTGAGTTTGGCAGATTGTCAGTCGTCTCACTCTAAGAGTCCAAGGGTTAAACATAGTTCTGGAAATCCGCTGATGCCATTCCCTCATACCATCACGCAACAACAGAACTGACGCACGGTTGGCAGAGGATGGCGAAACGTCGTCCGTAATCATCTATAGAACATCAGACATCATCTAGCCTTAAGACCTTTTGTGGTCGCACGGAGCGGCCAAACGGTCTGTGCTGTAACTAAGCTGGCTACCGTTATACAAAGATGCACTTGGTCGAGAAAACCTAAGCGACACCTTGATCACATCAAATCTCAGCATTTTTCTATTGCGAACCGTGCCAACCCCTTGCAAAAGACGGTTCAAACTGGAGGACGGCGTCAACCCCGGTGGAAAAAGCTCAATCATTCGTCCTACAAATAATTGGGCCTACTTTAGTAATGCCCGAGAATGGGGTAGTTTGCTCATGATGCTCTTTTAATGCGAAACACGATACTCTCAGATTGAAGTTTTGCAAGTAAAAGATAAATAAGTTCTAGCGTGCTTGATTCCTATGACGACAGAACGAAGATAATTCCAAAATAGTGAAGTACGGTAGAAAAAAATTGAATAGTCGTGCTCTGGCGCATATCTAACCCTTGGCTGTATCGCTTTATAGAGCAGGTCTAAACGTGTGTTCCTTATCTAGCAAAGAATACACGGTTTCTAATGCTCGAGTGTGAAAGCGTAACACTATTCATCTCGTTGTTACTCGTTGGCTCGAGGCATATTGCAGCCCATTCTGCCGGCCTAACGTGTCGTTTTCTGACTAGATCGGTCAATCATACAACGACACATTGACTAGACATTGACTAGAACTTAAACCGTTAAAACTCAGATTTTAAGATTAATTTTGGAGATACCTATGGGACGTCAGATGCAAACAATGTTGCCTGCCATCGCTGAGCCGCGAGATGAGCGATCGCAAGAATTTCAGCAACTCCAAGCTCAATTAAGTGAACGTTGGCGGTCAATTGACGAATTTGATCGCGCTCCCCATGACATTTTGGTGGTTCCGTCGTTGAGTCTTGACACCCAAGAGTTAGAAAAAATTAAGGGGATTCATCACTATGAAGAGCGTTTGCTCTACACCGTAATCCGACTGAGAAATCCTCGGACACGGCTCATCTACGTCACGTCTCAACCGATTCACCCCACCGTAGCCGACTACTATCTCCAATTGCTTCCAGGTGTTCCCTTCTCCCATGCACGCGATCGCCTGCTGATGGTGAGCACTTACGATTCGTCCCTAAAGCCCCTCACTGAGAAAATCCTTCATCGCCCGCGATTGATTGAACGCATTCGACAATCGCTACGGCCTGGACAGTCATATATGACCTGTTTCAATTCCTCTATATTGGAGCGAAACTTAGCACTTCAACTGGGCGTGCCTCTTCTCGGGCTCGACCCTGATTTACTTCACTTGGGAACGAAAAGCGGTAGCCGTATGATTTTTCATCAGTGTGACGTTCCTCATCCCGATGGCAGTTCGCTCGTCCACACCGTCGAAGCATTGGCAGAAGTCACCGCAGAACTATGGGAACGCCAACCCTCTCTCAAGCGAATCGTTATCAAGTTAAATGAGGGGTTTTCTGGAGAAGGAAATGCTCTCCTTGATCTACGTCAACTCCAAGATGTTGCACCAGGTCATGCAAACCATACTCAACGTGCCGAGCAGATTTATCAACAGTTCCAGCATCTACGCTTCCAAGCCCCTAATGAAACCTGGGAAAATTTCCGATCTCGAATTCCGCAATTAGGGGCGATCGCTGAAGGATTTGTTGAAGGCGATGAAAAGCGATCGCCCAGCGTACAAGGGCGCATTCATCCAAATGGAACGGTCGAAATTCTTTCAACCCATGATCAGATTTTGGGTGGACCAGATGGCCAAATTTTTCTAGGATGTCGATTTCCCGCCGATGATGCCTATCGTCTCCAAATTCAAGACTATGGCCGCCGCATCGGCGAATGTCTTGCTGCCGAAGGAGCTATCGAGCGCTATAGCGTCGATTTCATCGCAGTTCGCCATCAAGATGGTGCATCAGAAACTTGGGACTTGCAGGCGATTGAAATCAATCTTCGAAAAGGTGGAACAACGCATCCGTTTATGACTCTAAAGTTGTTGACCAACGGTCACTATGATGACCGCACTGGGCTGTTTCATGACTTTGAAGGAAATCCCAAATACTATATTGCCTCTGATAATCTTCAAAAGCCTTCATATCGAGGATTGTTACCCAGTGATCTGATGGATATCATTGCCCATCATCGACTGCATTTCAACAGTGCGACAGAAACAGGGACGTCATTTCATCTCATGGGATGCCTGTCTGAATTCGGCAAGCTTGGGTTAACCAGCATCGGTAACTCTCCTGAACAGGCCCAATCAATTCACAATCAAGTCGTTCGGGTACTCGACAAAGAAACAGAAGAAGCAGAGCGATACCCGTATCGGTCGAGCTACCCAACAACCCGAATTCGATGGGACGGCCAGGTATGATGAACACATTCTCACGTCGCTGACCAAGTTTCTCCATACGACAGTCGAGGATGCGCCACCGCGCTCATGCGGTCCTTCTGATTCGTACATGTTCGCCTTAGCATCAAAGTGCTGGCTTCTTCATTAGTGTTTAGCGCCATATCAGCAAAATCTCATTTAGAACAGGCAGCATTCAATGTATGACGCTTTAATCGACTTATTCTAAATGAACGATCAATCTTCTCAGCCGATTACAGAAACCCTATGGTGGATTGTTCCTAAAACACTTGCTGGTGTTCGAAAGCCAGCTCGCGATGAGCTGTATTTTCTCCAATCTCAGGGGGTGGGTGCCATTGTCTCTGTTTTGGATGACCCTTCTAATTTAGACATCTACCAGGAGCTTGACCTGCCCTATCTGTGGCTTCCAGTTAAAGGAGGAACGCCACCAGACCACGAGCAGGTCACTCAGCTGAACCAATTTGTCACTGAACAGATGCAACTGGGTCGCGGTGTTGCCGTTCACTGTACAAACGGGAAGCGGAGAACTGGCACAATGTTAGCAACTTATCTGATTAAAAATGGAGCATCGTTCGATGCAGCGATGTCAACCATTCATTCAGTGAAGCCAGAGATTGAATTAAGAGAAGCCCAAATCGCTTTTCTCAGAGATTTATCGTCTGATTAATCAGGCAACCGACACAGTTCGCTTCCTATTTCAACATCAGATCAAGTAGCTCGCGAGCAGGCTGTGCTCTAACCAACGCTTCTTGGTAATCAATGTGTAGCTTAATCAGCTTGCCAAGAGAACCCACACTAGACTTCATATGTTCCAATTGTTCAACTGCAAGCAACTCTCCATCTAATAACTGCATCAGAAGAGGTTTGATATCTCCAATGCCTTGACGTGCCTTTTGAAGTTTTTCGACTGTATTTAAGAGATCTTTGAGCGCAGCAAATGTCTCATCGATCGTTTGCTCGTCAATGGAATTAACGTGTTCAGAGGATGAATACGCGGATGTATCTTTTATATTCATAGGTCGTCAATTGCAGTGTCTCGTCAACGTTGTGAACCAACCAAGCGCAGCGATCATGCTTCGTTGACAAGTTCTTTTGTACTATAAATAATACTCGAAATTAGTGCTAGCAACACATTAAACAGGCTCTTATCGTCTCACGCTTAAGCACTTAGAACTGGACTTTAGGAAAGTTTTAACCAATCGACTCGGCGAAAGTTTGGCTGAAAGCGTTAGGATCTGGTAAAAGTTTGTTGCCCCAATGACCAATCGGCTTAAGGTTCTTATTATTGACGATTCTGGAGAACAGGCTTTTCGCACCATTCAAAAGTTGCAGCAGAGCCATTTCTCTATTGATTGGCAACAGATTAAAACTGTTGATGCTTTGAATACAGCGTTGTCTTCAGCACACTGGGATGTGGCGATCGCAGCTTACGAAACTTCTCATCTCAATGCTTTCAGTGCAATCGAGCAGATTAAGCAACGTCAACATGAGATTCCCCTAATTGTCATCGGTGGTGCCATTGGAGAACGCGCTGCGGTCGACCTCATTAAGGCTGGAGCCCACGACTTTATTCTGGACTCTCATCTCGATCAGCTAGCAGCAAGTATACAGCGAGGGTTAGAGCATGCTCAAGACTGTGATGAGTATCGAAACACCGAAGCTTCATTAATCAAAATCGCTCCGTGGGTCTCCCAGGCACTTCGTTCTCATCAAGCTAAGATAGACGAACTTTCAGTCGATGACCACGATTTAAGGTCACATGAGCAATTAACGCTGCTAGCATCAACACTAGAGCCAACTGTCACCGATCAACGAACTGCGATCGAGGTAAACATTGATGGCATCTGCATTTTACAGAAAGAAACCTTTATTTATGCGAATCGTGCTTACCTTCAAATGCTGGGGTATGCAAGCACTGAGGACATCATCGGGCAACATTGGTCGATAGTCTATACCTCATTGTCGGCCGATCAGAGTAACAACGGTGCGTTTCCGACGCTCGAATACAACCACACGTGGCATGGGGAGGCGATCGCCCGCCGGAAAAATGACACAACAGTCCGGACTCAATTGTCGTTAACCCTTACCAGTGATGATCTGATCGTTTGTGTTTGTCGCGATATTAGTGAACTCAAACAGATTCAAGAGCAACTCATCCACAACTCATTACACGATCCGCTAACAGGACTCCCAAATCGGTCGCTGTGTTTAGAACGGATTGAGTTCACAATTGCTCGGGCACATCAGCGACAGACAAATGGATATGCAGTTTTATACATTGACCTCGACAGATTTAAGGTCATTAATGACAGCCTAGGCCACAGCATGGGAGATCAACTCCTGATTGCGATCGCTCGACGGTTGGAAGCCAGCATTGGAGACATTGGACTTGTTGCTCGATTAGGGGGGGATGAGTTTGTTGTATTGCTGGAACATATGGCCTCTGCAAGCGCAGTTATCGCTGTTGTCGAGCAAATTCTAAAAGATACTCAAGCGCCGGTTTCGATTGGAGATCATCAAGTCTTTACGGGTATAAGCATGGGTATTGTGATAGGAAATGAAACCTATCACCATGCCGCAGAGCTCATTCGCGATGCTGATATTGCCATGTGCTACGCCAAGCATCAATCCACCCGGGCCTATCAAGTCTTCGATAAAACCATGCAAGCCCAGGCCCTCAAACGCTTATCCCTTGAAACCGATCTGCGTCATGCCCTCGAACAAGGCAACCTAACACTCCGATATCAGCCCATCGTACGACTCACTAATCAGCAGCTTGTTGGATTCGAAGCATTAGTCCGTTGGAATCACCCAACCTTCGGCATGATCAGCCCAGAAGAGTTTGTAGCGATCGCTGAAGAAGCAGGTCTGATTATTTTGCTTGATCAGTGGGTCCTTCGTCAGGCGTGTCGCCAGATGGCGATATGGAGAGCACAGTTTCACAGCTGTGATGTCTTGCGTGTCAGCATCAATCTATCAGCCTGGAATTTTCGAAACCTCAACCTCCTAAATGACATTGACACCATTCTCAGCAGCACTGGACTAGAACCCAGCGCTTTGACGCTAGAAATTACTGAGAGCGTGCTAATTGAAGACATTGAACAAGTGAGCGAGCTTCTGAAGCAGATTGCATCCCGTCAAATTCAGATGTGTATTGATGATTTTGGAACCGGTTATTCATCTTTGAAATACCTGCATCATTTACCCATTCATTACTTGAAAATTGATAGCGGTTTCGTTCGGCAAATGACAACGAACCCTCAAATCTATCAAGTCGTGAACACGATTATTGCACTGGGCAATCAGCTTGGATTAAACGCTGTTGCTGAAGGAATTGAGCAACAGCAGCAGCTCAGTCAGCTCAAGCAGCTTGGATGCGAAGCCGGACAAGGGTATTTGTTTTCAACGCCCCTATCTGTGCCCGAGATAGAAACTCAATACTTATCGAGATATTGCGATCGCCAACTGACATAGGATTGACACTCAGTCACTACCTATCCGCCGTAAGTCGTTCCTATCCACCGTACACTGTTCCCCAAGTTGCGACTAGAAACACAACAAACGCAATGACCGCCAAAAAGCCCTGAAGAAGATTGCCGACCAGCGTACCGACAACAATGGCAATTCCGACTCTGAAAGACTGCTGAACCCGAGGCCAAAGCTCTAGGTTACTGCGATGTAAAAATTCACCAACGGCAGCTCCTAAAACAGTGCCAATTAAAATACCCAAAATAGGGCCGCCAACAGGTAGAGCTGGAATCAGTCCCAAAAACCCCAACACCATCCCAACAATGGCTCCCACCTGACTCCATCGACTCGCACCAACTTTTTGGGCTCCGATAATACCTGCTAAATAATCAATCGCGACGCCCAGCAAAAACGCAACCAGAGCAACGCCCAGCGCCCAGCCCAATCCAGTAAATCCCTGAATGAGTCCCCAAAGAACAACAGCACCTACAATTAGAATGATCCCTGGCAACGCAGGCACAAACGCTCCGATAACGCCAGCGATCGCCACTAGCAACAACAGCCAATACACAACGATATGCCAGAGACTTGCAGTTGCGATTGTCGTCGTAAGGGCAGCCAATCCATCCCCAAGTTGGTGTTGAATCGAGGCAAGCTGAACCCAAAACATCTGACTCCAGTGATGAATTCCGTCAGAGATGGTATGAATGCCCTCTTGAACAGCATGAACCAATCCGCTCCAGCGATCAGCGATCGCTTGAATAACCTGCTGCCATGCTGATCCAGCGAGTGCACGATTCTCAAGAGAACTCATGATGAAGAACCAGTAGATAAGACAAAATCAAACATGTGATGCGCCATTTCTAGTTTGCTGCATAAAGGAACATCTCGGCGATCGCCATCGGCACTCAGCATCACGGCTTGATTCGTGTCACTCGCAAACCCACTGCTTGAATCATCGATCGGATTCGCAACAATGATATCGAGTTTTTTTCGCTTGAGCTTATCCAATGCAGGAGGAACAATATCGCCAGTCTGAGCAGCAAACCCTATCACAGTTTGATGCGGCTGGCGAGCAGTACTCAGCCGAGTCAAAATGTCTGAAACAGTTGCAAGCTCAAGGGTTAAGGGAAGCGATCGCTTCGGAAGCTTCTGCGAATGATAGGTTGCGGGTTTGACATCAGCGATCGCAGCTGCCATGACAATCCAATCGGCTTGAGCCGCGTGCTCGACTAGCGTGTTTTCCATGTCTGATGCAGAGGTCACACCATAGATAGCCACATTGCTGAGGGAAGAGAGGAGGTGCTGATCCATTGGGCCATGAACCAACGTCACCGTTGCTCCGCGACTGACGGCAGCCTGAGCTAACGCAACACCCATTTTTCCAGTTGACGGATTTCCAATAAACCGGACTGGATCAAGGAACTCACGCGTGCTGCCCGTGCTGATAAGAAGGTGCTTCTCGGCTAAGTCGCAGATGCCCCCGGTCAAGAGGAACGATCGCACCGCTGCTATCAGCTGCACAGGTTCCGCCATGCGTCCCATTCCTACGCGATCACAAGCCAATATGCCTGAACTGGGATGCATTCGGTGATATCGAGGGTCTGATTCAAGCGATCGCCAGTTGCTTTGCACAGAGCGTTGCTGCCACATGTCCGTATTCATTGCAGGAGCAACAAGTACAGGACACGACGATGCTAAGACAATGTTCGTTAAGAGATTGTCGGCAAGCCCATGAGACAGTTTGGCTAACGTATTCGCCGTTAACGGAGCCAACATAATGACATCAGCCCATTCTCCTAGCTCAATATGAAGCGGTCGAGCATTCGCTGCACTCCAAAAGTCATCGTCGGTATAGGCCGGATGACGCGAAAGGCATGCAAAGGTCAATGCACTGACAAATTGCTCAGCCCTATCGGTCAAAACAACTCGCACATCGACATCAGTTTTGGAGAGAGTCGATACAATCTCGCAAGTCTTGTACGCAGCAATCCCGCCACCGACTCCGAGCAAAACATGTTGGCGCTTCTTCATAATGGGCTATCGTTTGGCTGCTCACACCACTCAGGTGTAAGAGATGAGTATGCCAATCAGGATACAGAAGAAAGTTCCAGATTTGCCTCCCACTTTCGAGGCGGGCTCGCCCGACGAATATTCCGCCAGATTTGAGTTGCTGCAAGCGTTCCATCAGCAACAGCAATCGAAACCTGATTAAGCCCTTTTTTCAAGTCGCCCAGAGCGAAAATCCGATCATGGCTCGTTTTCGACATTTTGTCAGTCACTAGATTCTCACCATCCCAATCTAGTCCTTCGATGTCCTTCAAGTAATGGTTATGGTAAGTCGAGCCCATGTTAATAAGCCCAGTCGTTGCTTCTACAACGGTGCCATCTGCTAATTTCACACCACTCATTTTGTGGTTTTCGCCTAGAAACTCAGCGATCGGAGATTCATAAAGCGGATAACCATGATCAGCGAGCTTGCGCTTCATGTCGTCGCTGACAGAAAAGAGCCCATGAGTGAGAACTGAAATGTACGGAGTGTACCAATTTAAGACAAACGCTGCATTCATCTGAGACTCTTTGCTAGCGATGAGTACCGCTTTTTGATCCCACATGTCAAAGCCATCACAAATCATGCAGACATGCAAGGTATAACCTGCATAATCGTAAACGTTTTGCATGTTTTCCAGCTTAGGAAGCGTGTCCATCACACCAGAAGCCGCAATGACGTATTTAGAACGAAAAATAGGATAAGTACTATCTTTTCGGCCGACTTTGACGCGAACCGCCATTGTTTCGCCCTCGTCAATGACCTCTTCGACATAGCCGCGGAGATGATCAGCACCCCAATCGATTGCCTGCTGAGTTCCATGACTGAGGATGTCTCGACCCGGTGTATCAGGATCTAACCCAAGGTAGTTTCGTGTGTCTTGCATCCAGAGCGATCGCCCTCTGCCCTTCTCTATGACTAAGCAACGTAATCCATAGCGCGCCAGATAGATTGCTGCGGACAAACCACCCATTCCACCGCCGATTACGATGGCGTCATAGAGAGTGTCAAGACGAGTATCTAAGTTTTTGCTTGAGAGTTTCATAGTTACAATTCTCCATCCACGACGGACAGCTGAGCTACGGGTGATTAAGCGCGCCTGATCGAATCAAAAGCGACAATAGTAATCATAAATAGCAAGGATGCATCCGCATCCCTAAAAATGACTAATGACGAAACTTATAGTGAAGAATACATAAGGCATAGAAGCCTTATTACTACTGTTTTATAATCCAAGCTTTAAAGTCCAAATGGGCTTAATGGTAAGGATGTTTAGATATAGAGGCTTAGCCGCATTCTAAACGCTTGCCAATTCACTATCACTACAGTCTA
>JBCBLF010000094.1:0-16888 GCA_038520475.1 Cyanobacteria bacterium J06627_8 | reverse complement strand
ATCGTGGTTGGGTAAATACAAAGGAATGAGACATTCAGACTCATGACATTGTGCATCACAAAACAGCTAGACTGCTATGCTCATCGATACAAATTGAATCGTGAATAACATAACCTTGAATGATCAGCTCTTAGAGATTCCAGGTTACCGCGACTTTCAAATCCGATTTTGAAAACTCTTCTTTATTTTTGTGGATTTTCCACAACTTAAGGGCAACCAAACCATCTAAACCAATTCTTATCTATCGCCTTAATGGACTGAGTAGATCTCCTCTGCCTCCAGTCCTTCAAAGGGTGAGAGGTGAGTAGGAAGAGTTGTCTTACGAGACCCTCCTCCCTCAAGTCGACCCGGGAAATCTCCTCGTGGATTATTACCTTCCTGCCCTGCAAAAGATGCGCGTGGCGATAGCACACAGATAACCAATGAAGTGACAAGACAACCTGCTAGAACCGAGGTTTGACATCGAGTTTTGAAAAATGGAAGCTGCATTTTTTTATTGAGCATGAGACTGGACTTTTTCCTAAGTAGATGCAGTTGAGAATAATGAAAAAGCATCACAATATGTGAAGCACGTTATCTATCAGTTTGAAGGTTAGGGAGCGTAGAGTTAACCGTGCTTTCAAGGAATAAATTGAATCTGCATTTAATTTGATAGAAAGTTCATCTGAATTTTTTACAACGCAATGGCTTAAAGATGATGCTGCGCATCATCTTTAAGCCATCGTAGCGATCGCGCTGTTCGCATTGATTAAGCACAGGATTTGTGGGTCACGCCACAACCTACAAGTAACGCCGCTGTACTTAACGTAGTTACACACTGCTATTCAATGCTTTACAAAAAGCAGGCTAAAAAATGCATCAGCTCCAGAGAGATGAATGTTCGTCGCCAGACATCATCCTCGAATGCGTAGCCACTCTTTGTCGGTACAGACGGCATTCAGCGGATAGTCCCAGGGGTCAATGGGGAGCGAGTCCAGCAGCATATCTGAAAAAACAATGCCAACAGCTGGTGCTTGCTGCCATTTAGAATCGCTAAACAGCCGGTCGTAAAATCCACCTCCATAGCCCAGCCGATATCCGTGGCGATCGCAAGCAACTGCCGGCACCAGAATAAGGTCAACGTGATCTGCATTCAATCGGGGCCATTGAGGATCAGGTTCGAGAATGCCAAACGCGCCTGTTTGGAGTGGAGGATCGCGATGAGGTGACCATTGGTGCCATTCCAACGCCTTATCAACGCAGCGTGGAATGCCCCAGATGTGCTGATGATTCTCAAACAACGGACTGAGGTCTGGCTCTTTACGGAAACTCATGTAAGCCAGGATGGTCATTGATTGCTGAAAAAGTGACGTGCGTTGTAAGTGCATACACAGGCGATCGCTCTTGAGTCGCCATTCATCCGGTGAGATGGATTTCCGAGCCGTGAGGAGCGATCGCCGCAGTGCTGCTTTTTCAGTCATGTTGTTGGACAGATTCAACAGTGAGCCTGGCTTTCACAGACTCGGTGATGCGCCTTGACGCTAAATGGCTTTGCATAAGATCAAGGCGAGCTAAGCAACTTGTTCATCCTTATTCGTCAAGGTTGGGCGATCGCTGATGCCAGTCTGTGGACTGTTCATATGCATAGGCGACTTGCAGCACCTTTTCCTCTTGCAAGACGTTTCCAATGATTTGTAAGCCGATGGGCATTCCGTCATCATCGAATCCGCAGGGCAGGCTCAATCCTGGCAGTCCAGACAGATTAACGGGAATCGTCATCAGGTCAAGCAGATACATGCTGAGCGGGTCGTCAGACTTCTCTCCCATCTTGAATGCTGTTGTCGGGGCCGTGGGTGAAACCAGCACATCAACCTCTTCAAACGCAGTTTCGAAGTCTTGCTTGATGAGCGTACGAACTTTCTGCGCTTTCAGGTAGTATGCATCGTAATATCCGGCAGACAGCGCATAGGTACCGATCATAATTCGGCGCTTGACTTCCGCACCAAACCCTTCCGCACGAGTCCGGGTATACATTTGCATTAAGTCGTCCGACTGATCCTTCCGAAACCCATATTTGACCCCATCATATCGAGCAAGATTTGCAGATGCTTCAGATGGAGCAATGATGTAATACGTCGGCAATCCATACCGAAACTGAGGACAGGTGATTTCTTTAACCGTTGCCCCCATCGCCTTCAGATGGTCGATCGCCTGCATGACCGTTTTTTCAACGGTTGGGTCAAGCCCTTCGCCAAAGGTTTCTTTGATGACTCCTACGCGAGTTCCCTTGGGAAGGTCAGGCTTGAGGTTAGCCGTATAGTCTGGGACGTTAACCTTTAGGCTCGTCGAGTCTTTGGAGTCATATCCGGCGATCGCCCCTAGCAAAATCGCAGCATCTTCAACGCAACGCGCAAAGGGACCAATCTGGTCAAGAGACGACGCAAACGCCACTAGTCCATATCGAGACACGAGGCCATAGGTTGGTTTCATTCCGACAACCCCGCAAAATGACGCAGGCTGACGAATCGATCCCCCTGTATCTGAGCCAAGTGAAACCGTACATTCCCCAGCAGCCACCGCTGCCGCCGAGCCCCCTGATGATCCGCCAGGAACACGTTTAACATCCCAGGGATTAGAGGTGGTGTAAAAGGCAGAATTTTCGGTCGAACCGCCCATTGCAAATTCATCCAGGTTGGTTTTACCAACCATGACCGCACCAGAATTCATCAGTTTCTGCGTGACGGTTGATTCATAAGGAGGAATAAAGTTCTCCAGAATGCGGGATGCACAGGTCGTCGGTATTCCCTGAGTGCACATATTGTCTTTAATGCCAATGGGAATTCCAGCGAGCGGGCCAATAGCTTCACCAGCGGCGATCGCCTGATCAACTGTTCGAGCTTGCTCTAGAGCTTTGTCGGCAGTGACATGTAAAAAGCTATGCAGCGAAGGCTCTAACGCCTCAATCCGATTTAGAGCTTCCTGAGCAATCTCCACGGCAGAGCGTTCTTTTGATATCAGTTGTTCGTGAAGGTCACGAATGGATGCCATGCATCAACCTCTCTAGAAACAGTGACAGTAGCGGTTGGATTCCACAAAGAGCGAGCGTCTTCGTAGCGGGTGAACCATTAACCGTCTTTCACTTTAATCGATTTTTCGCGAATTATGGCGCTGTACCGATTGATTCATCACAGTGCGATGAACTGACACAATGTTGCGTCTTATGGCTCATCTTGAAGTTAGCGTCCCAGTTAGGGCGCTAACCCCTTCAATCCTGTCTATGACTCGTAACGAAATGACTTGTTTGGATACTCCGGTGGTGGCGGCACGGGAACGGGATTGTGCCGAATCAGATCTTGCAAGTAAGAGATTGCATAGTCGAGTTGGACATCGTCTCCCTTAAACGTGGAGTGAGGTAAGTTATCGACGATAATATCGGGTTCGACCCCGTGGCCCTCAATCAGCCATTCTCCTTCTGGCCCATACACACCAATTTCGGCCGCTGATGCAATGCCGTGATCCACCAACCAAGTCTGAAGCGAAAGCCAAATTTCGCCTCCCCAGGTGCGAGTACCAATGACTTTACCAAGCCCCAGCCGCCGAAATCCCTCGGTAAAGGCTTCGCCATCAGAGGCCGTATGCTCATTGCACAGCACTACCATATGACCTCGAAAAGCCCACTGCATATTCCAAAACGGCTTACCCACTCGCGGCTTCCAGAAAAACCAAGCTTTCCGGAGGAGCTTTTCTAAAATCCAGCTATCGATGTTACCGCCTCGATTGTGGCGCACGTCGATAATTAAGCCTTCACGATTGAAGATGGGGTAGTAATTTTCGACCCACTCGGTGTAATTGTCGCGTCCCATTGCTTTTAGATGAACGTAACCCAGCTTCCCGTCACCCTTTTGCTCAACCCGTTCTCGGCAGCAATATTCCCAATCGGAATAGCGTAAATCAGCTGCATCCTCCATAGAAAAGGGCTTCACAATTACCGAACGGCTTTCTTCTGTGTTGTTGGGCTTAATCTGAAGCAAGACCTGTTGGTCGGCCTGATTTTTGAGCAACGCTGACGGATGAGAATCGGTTGAAAGAGAAACACCATTGATAGCTTGAATAATGTCGCCAACTTGGAGAGCGACTTCGGGTCGAGTGAGAGGCCCAGCTCGATCGGGATAGTCTGGGTCATGCTGATATAGATAGTCGATACGATACCCTTCGTCGGTATAACTAAGGGTCGCACCGAGAGAGGCGAGCCCAACGTGATCTTGACCTTTGCGGCGATCGCCAGCACTCACAAACGTATGCAACGCCGCTAGTTCACCCACCAGTTGAGCAATCAAGTCATTCAGCTCATCTCGATCGGTGACGCGTTCCACCAGGGGTAGATGTTTCTCTAGCAGACCACTCCAATCCACGCCGTGAAGGTTTCGGTCGTAAAAATAATCTCGCTCTAGCCGCCAAGCTTCCATCAGCATTTGCCGCCACTCATCCCGTGGATGAACTGAAAACGACCAGTTCGACAAATCAACACGCTGCTTGTTTAGTTCCTCATCTTTTGGCGCATCTTTATCAGCATCAATGACATAAAAGTCATTGTCTTTTCGAATTAAGAGCTTAGTGCCATCCAGCGACAGCTCGTAGGAGCGAATCCCTTCCATGACGACCTTTGGCTCGACCGGATCATCTTTGATTTCGAGAGCATTCAAAGACTGTTTCTCTTCTGCATCGACAGCGGCCTCCGTCCAAAAGAGTCGGGTTTTGTTGATAGACAGATTTCGATAGTTTCGGGCATCAAGCGGCATTTCCATTACCCGCTGCTGCAATCCATCTCGGTCGATAACAACTGTGACCACCGCATCATCCGACCCATCGGTGCCATTGGCTGCTGCATCGGACGCTTGATCAGGCTCTTTCTGTTTTTTCTCAGCCTCCTGTTGCTCCAGAAATGCTTGGTGCAGCTCGTCTAACGGTTGAAAGGGCGATCGCTCACCGCTCACCAAAGACACGTGATAAATCTTCGTGGTTTTATCGAAGTAGGGTTCGGGTTGACGAGGCCCCCACGGGCTCATGACCAAGGATTTGAAATGGCGATCAGACAGGAAGTAGAGCCACTTTCCATCAGGGCTCCACACCGGATTGTAGCTATCGACGCGATCGCTCGTCAGGTTTATTGTCGTCCCATCAGCAAGGGAATACAGTCGAATTTGAGTGAACTGATTGTCACAGAATCCGACATAGGCCAACCACTGGCTATCTGGCGACCAGCTCCAGTCAAAAAAGCTCCCCCATGCCTCACTTTCGGCAATGCATCGAGAATCACGGCTTTCTACATTGAGCAACCACAGGCGCTGGTCCTTGTCGCTAAAAACGACCCACGCCCCATCGGGTGATGGCGTCCCTGAATAGCGAAACACCGTTCCACCCTGCGTGAGCACCTCAGGTTGCCCTACTCCATTCGCAGGAATCTGGCAAAACTCTAATTCCTTCGTCTCATCCGTAAGGGCAATCACCGTTTTGCCATCAGGCATAAATCTGGCATTGCGATAGCGAATCTGGCTGTCTCGCGTTGCAGCAACAAATCGCCCTTGCTTAACTGGAGCAACAAAGACTCGTCCTCGTGCGGTCAGTGCGAGGCGATCGCCCTTGGGTGACAGGTGAGCAGACGTTAAATAATCAATAGGTTGACTAACCCAGCGTTCTCGGGTCTGCTCAAAGTCTGACGTGAGATAGATATCGAGTCGCTGATTCGCCGCCGCATCAATGGTGTACAGGTGCAGATCAGCACCAAGTTGATACACAATTCGCCCGTTATGAAGCGCCGGAGATTGCACATCCCATCCTTTATGAAACGTATGCTGGACAAGAGCTTTCCCCTCTGAATCCATTGACCAGAGATTCATCGTACCGTCGCGATCGCTCACAAAGAAAACCCGATCATTCCACCACATCGGGGCTTTGCTGGTTCCAGGATAATCACTGGTGAGAGAAACGGCTTCAGGTTCTCCAAAGGTATACGTCCAGATATTTTGAGCAGTTCCGCCCTGATATCGCTTGGTGTGACTGCCTTGAAATGCAAGTCGGGTGAAGAAAAGCGTCTGTCCATCTGTTGTAAAACACCCATCACTCGACTGAGACAACGGCAGCACCTTATGGTTGCCCGTATCGGGATGAATGGTCGCAAGCTGCGCATTTGGCAGCGTTGAATAATGGTGTGTGCAATACAAAATCTTACCGTCGGGTGTCCATCCAACGACGCGATTGCGCTCTCCGTCATAGGTGTGCCGCGATGGGACTCCTCCCATCATTGGCATGGAATAAACATCCGTTGTCCCTTCATACTCCGCTGAAAACGCAATGCGTTTGCCGTTCGGAGAAATAGCCGCATGCAGCTCCACTCCATGATGGGTCGTTAGTCGGCGGGCAAGCCCTCCATCAATTCCGACTGACCACAGATCGCCCTCTGCGGTAAACACGATCATGTCGTTGTGGATAGCTGGGGAGCGGTAAAAGCCTAAGAAATGATCGGCGTTTGATGAAGGTGAAGCGATTAGGTGATGATTAGATGATGAATCCGCGTGAGGCAACAGCCCATTCTCCTCGTTCAAACTATGAATGATACAGACCCGTTTCTCTTAAGCCCTTAGCTCTTGTTCTGATGGAATACCAGAAACGTAGGGGGGTTCCTTGGCAACAGAGAGTGGCTCCATAAATGGATCTAAAATGATACCTGGCTTTTCACTATTTCAGATTCAATTATGAAGAGTTTTAGGTTTAGGGATGACCCTAAACGCTACGTTGAGATGCCAGACCGCGTGATAGTTCACGATTGCCCTGATTTGGATCACTTCATTGCTTTGATTCGGACAGCTCAATCGTCTCAATCAGTAAAGCCAGCCATTGGACTATTCGGACTCTGTAGATGCGCCCTGATGGTGACTATTTCTAATTTATAGCGCTGTGCGCGTTGGCTAAGTACAGTTGTGTGCTTGACTATCTTGAACACCGCTATATAAAAGAAGCATATCGCGATTATCGAACCAAGTCTGTTCGAAATGCACAGCTCTCAGACGTCAAAATTTCCACACGCTCTGGAAAGTGCGTTTGAAGGAAGGCATTGGGGGAGTAGCGCGATACGCCTAGCCTAGATAGGCTGGAGAATCTCGGGGCGTCTCAGTCCATCAAGCGTGGCACTTCCAGTACAGAACAAGGCGGTGGTGAGTTCAGCCAATAGAACGTCAGCTAATTCATGGACAGCTTCTTCGGATTCTGATGCTGCTTTCAAGAACGGATACGCCATGCCCGCCAGATCTGCACCCAAGGCGATCGCCGTGGCAGCATCGAGCCCATTGCGCAAACCTCCTGAAGCAATGAGTGGCACCTGAGAAGAAACCTGACGGGTTTGCAGAATGCAGTCTGCTGTAGGAATTCCCCAGTTTCCAAATGTTTGTCCAAGACGCCGCTGTTTAACATCCTCTGCTCGTTCGCCTTCAACCTTTGCCCAAGACGTGCCACCAGCACCAGCCACATCAATGGCGCTGACGCCGGCATCGAGCAGCCGTTTTGCCATCGCCCCAGAAATACCGTTGCCAACTTCTTTTGCAATGACCGGCACTGAAATCTCTTTGCATAGGGCTTCAATTTTGTTGATCAGCCCTCGAAAGTTGGTATCTCCTCGCGACTGCACACATTCTTGCAATGGGTTGATGTGCAGCACGAGAGCATCTGCCTGAAGCCAATCGACCGCTTTTCGACACTCGTCAAGCCCATAGCTGTAGTTGAGCTGGACGGCCCCCAGATTTGCCAAGAGCAAAATATCAGGGGCGATCGCCCGGACATCGAACGTAGAAACCACATCCGGGTTTTCGACGGCTACTCGCTGAGACCCAACCCCCATTGCAATTCCATAATGTTGAGCCGCCGCCGCCAGTCGATAATTGATTTGTCGAGCCTGTTCCGTTCCTCCGGTCATCGACGAGATCAGAAGGGGCGATCGCAATGACTTTCCGAGAAACGTGGTAGCAAGTTGAACATCATCCCAATCCAGCTCGGGCAAACAGCAGTGAGTAAATCGATAGCGATCGAAACCTGTCGACGTTTGTCGAAACTGTACATCCTCATCTAAACAAATGCGAATGTGGTCAGCCTTACGACTTTGAGTAACAGCGGCTTGATCACGGGATAGCACGCCGTAGGAATTCGAAACCTGTGCTGAAGGAAGAGATGTCACGAAATTTTGCTAATGAAAGATTGATTAAGTTCATCCTAAGTTTAGGCGGTGTTACCCATTAATCACATAAAGAGGCTGAAAGGCCAGCAGATTTGAGGAAGCGCAGCGGGTCAGCCCATCGTCTCTAGAGAAAGGCTAAAGGCTTATCAAAAATCCTTAAGCATGGGCTAGGCTAAGGACGAAAATCTGGGGAATGACGTTTCAGGAGTTCTAGCGCAATGATTGCTACCACCAGCACTGACCATCAGAATCGCGAACAAATCAACTGGAAAAAGTTGCAAAACGGCTCTGATATTCGCGGGGTAGCGATGGATGGAGTGCCGGGAGAGACCGTTAATCTGACACCGGCGATCGCCCATACCCTCGGGCAAGCATTCGCAACTTGGTTAGGAGAAACGCTAGGTAAATCCCCATCTGACCTGACCATATCTATTGGTCGCGATAGTCGATTATCTGGCCCTGAACTGCTGGCCGCAGTTGCGAACGGAATGATGACCATAGGGGTCAGCGTGTATACCTTTGGCATGGCCTCCACGCCTGCAATGTTTATGAGCACGGTCAACCCTGATCTAACCTGTGATGGGGCCATCATGATGACGGCAAGTCATCTTCCCTTTAACCGAAACGGCCTCAAATTTTTCACCGCTCAAGGCGGACTCGGTAAACCTGACATTGCTCGAATTCTCAGCTTGGCAGAAACCAGCGACTTCCAGGCTGCGTCTACTCCAGGCACGCTCACCGAGTATGATTTCATCTCGGTGTATGCCGACACGTTGGTCAACATTATTCGTCAAGGTGTCGATCATCCCACTCATTATGCGCAACCACTCACTGGACTGCACATTATTGTTGATGCGGGCAACGGAGCAGGCGGATTCTACGCCACTAAGGTATTAGAACCGCTAGGGGCAATGACAACAGGTAGCCAGTTCCTCGACCCAGACGGCACCTTCCCCAACCACGTGCCCAACCCTGAGAACAAAGAGGCCATGGCGTCGATCTGCAACGCGGTCCGTGAACTCAAGCCCGATTTCGGCATCATTTTCGACACCGATGTCGATCGAGGTGCAGCAGTAGATGCTGATGGCAAAGAACTCAACCGCAATCGCCTTATTGCACTCATCTCAGCCATTGTGCTGAGGGAGCATCCAGGCTCAACCATCGTCACGGACTCCATTACCTCTGATGGACTCACCCAATTTATCGAGCACGATCTTCAGGGAACTCACCACCGCTTCAAGCGGGGCTACAAGAACGTCATTAATGAAGCGGTGCGGCTAAATCAGGCGGATCAAGAATCATGGTTGGCGATCGAAACCTCCGGACACGGTGCCATGAAGGAGAACTATTTCCTTGATGATGGAGCCTATTTAGTAAGTAAGCTCGTGATCGAATTGGCGAAGTCGAAACTTCAAGGACAATCGCTATCGGACTTAATCGCTACATTGAAAGAGCCTGAAGAAAGTGAAGAGATCCGCATCAAAATCAAAGCCGATGATTTTAAGGGATACGGCAATCAGGTCATTGAACAACTAAAGACCTTCGCGGAGCAGCAAGAGGAGTGGACGATCGTACCTAACAACTATGAAGGCGTCCGGGTAACGTGCCAATCAACAAGCGAAGACGGTTGGTTTTTGCTCAGGCTATCGCTCCACGATCCAGTAATTCCGCTCAATATAGAATCGAATGTGAGTCAGGGTGTTTCTTCAATCAAACATCGGCTGCTAAGCTTTTTCCAATCCTTTGATGCGCTCGACCTATCCGTGTTCTGATATCAAAACACGATTGGAAACCTCTAAATCATTTTTAGGGATTAGCCAAAATCCTGGAAAAAGTATTTAAGGAGCGCTCTACTTAGTAGACACATAATCAACGTATGGCAATCCTAAAGGCGCAAACCACTCCCACATAGCAGTTGAATAATCAGTCGATAGACACCCGACATGGATTGAATCACCATACGAATTTCGTCAAGAGACAAAACGGTTGGCAAATGGCGAGTTCTCTTTGCCCGAACTGCATTAATTCGTTCATCCAAAGGCTGTTGTGAAACCTCGTTGTACAAGCCTCAATAAGGCACTGAAAGCTTGATTTTGTGTGGACTCTGCAACGTGTGCCTGTTAACAGCTAAGTCAGTTAAGAACGCCTCGATTTCTGCAACTCCCATATCTTTGGGATGACGCTTATTATGAAAAAGAATATAGCAGCGAATCCATTGAGCATACGTTTCTTCTGTCCGGTAAGAGTCATGTTTAACCCGAATTGCATCGCGCACTTGATCGAGCAATTTTTTGGGCTTTGGCTGAGCAGGCTGCATGGTGACAATCCGTATCAGTAGATGTGAATTGATCGTAATCAGCCAAAATTGATTACTGAAGAGGTAGAAAGTTTCTCCCTAATAAAGAGTTACATGGCATACGACAAACCCATGGTATTGCGACTCGCTACAATCACGGATGCAGATGCGATTGTCGCTTTCGATCATGTCGTGGCATTCGAATCTGCACGTGTCGAGTTCATCCACGACCAAATCAACTCGTCCGCGTGTTACGTCGCCGTCATCGACGCGAAGGTGGTAGCCTACGGCGTCTTGAACTACAAGTTCTATGACAACGGTTGGATCGAAATGCTCTATGTCCATCCGCAATTCCGGCGTCAAGGAATCGGTTCTGCGTTGATCCGTCATTTGATCGACCAATGCCGTACACCCAAACTGTTCACATCGACGAATCAATCAAACGTCCCGATGCAGCACCTGCTGGCGACCCTGAAATTTGATCGAAGTGGCTTCATCGAGAACCTTGACGAAGGCGATCCGGAACTGGTGTACTTCAAACGACTACATGATAATGTCACATAACAAACGGATGCACCGGAGCGGGAATCGGATCGCGCGTTCGCTGCGCTCATCAACGCTAACTGCCCGCCCGGTGATCCTGAACATTAGCTATCAAAAAGTAGTGGCATGAATGTCAGGTATACAACTTCAATAGAAACTATAAACTGGAAGAACGTGTCCGATATATTCAAAGCTGTCGGATGGGGCGAAAGGCTTTCGGAACACGTTAAACTTTCATTTGAAAGAAGCTCCTTTAAACGCTTCGCTTATATCGGTGATGAATTGGTTGGTGTCGGTAGAACCGTTGACGATGGATATTACTATGGGTGGATAGTTGATTTGGCTGTGTTGCCCAAGTATCAAAGGAATGGGATTGGCTCTACAATCCTTGGTGAACTTGAAAACGACCTCAAGCCTTTTCTCACTACGATGTTGACAGCCGCACCAGGGAAAAGCAGCTTTTATGAAAAACTAGGCTGGCATAAACAGCGCTCAGCCTATATATGGCCTCGCTCAGAAGAACAAATACGCTCATTCTCTGAACATGGCTAACAAGAGCTTGCAACGGAACGGAAATATATCCGATTGACATAAGGCAAACATCATTGTCGTCCGCTGATGCGAGGCGTTATACCGCTCTTAACCTGCTAATGCTTATCGCCTAAGAGCAAAAAGCATTAGCAAACTGGATTAATCCTGCCCTATTAGCAACAACCTCTGACTCATTAGGCATGATGCAATTCGGTGTAAGGGCGATCGCCACCAGGAGTGGAGTTCACTTTTCTTGATGCCGGGTTGAGTAGGGCCCATGATAAGATAGCTTGCCAGCTTTGGATTCAATCCCGGATGAGGTGAGTAGACAATGACTATCGCTGTTTCTCAAGCTAAGCCTCAAATTGCCCGTAAGGTTGTCAGTGGGCTGCTCGCTGTCAAGCCCCTCTGGAATCTAGCCAAGTGGCAGGCTCGCACAATGATGATCAACCGAGCAGAGCGCTTGGGCATTCCCTGGCGTGAGACCGTTCAACGATTTGAGAGTCACAATTGGCAGGCTGATTGGGAAAGTATTCAGGATGCTGAATTAAGCTATCCAGGTAACTACAGGGCCTCGTTTCACGGGTATGATGAGGGTCATTTATGTTGGCAGGCCGCATTTGAGTTTGAAGTGGCGTCTAATGCAGTACACTCTAAACTATTTCCTGAGGCAGGGACTCAGAGTGATGCCAAACTGCGCCAGAGCTATCATGATGTGCTTAAGGCTAAACTCCCTTATCAGCCCCAGTTCATTTTGGATTTACACTGCACTGTTGGGCTAAGCGCCTTTGCACTAAAGTCGCTTTATCCGCAAGCCCAGGTAACAGGCTTGGATTTTTCGCCCTATTACCTTTCTGTAGCTCATTATCAAGCCCAGCAACGCCAAGAGAATTCGATTCATTGGATTCACGCTCTACCAGAGGCAACTGGTTTAGCGGCTCAGTCTTTTGATCTGGTATCAGCGTTCCTGTTGTTTCATGAAATGCCCCAGGACACCATTCGTAAGATATTCAAAGAAGCGCGGCGATTGGTAAAACCGGGTGGATATTTTACGTTTATGGATATGAACCCTAACTCAGCCGCTTACACAACCATGCCGCCTTATGTTATGACGCTACTCAAAAGTACAGAGCCATTTATGGAGCAGTATTTTGCCTTAGATATTGAGGATGCGCTTCTATCGGCAGGGTTTGATCAGGTAACGGAAACGATTAATAGCACTCGTCATCGTACCGTCATTGCCCAGGTCAGGATTTAACCTTAAAGACGACTCATGGAACGAGGAGTTTTGGCTAGCATTAGTGGTCAATCAGATTGAAGCGATCGCCAAAATGCTTGTAGATGACTGAAACCTTATCCATATTGATGTTGACTGAGTAAACAGGCGAATAACGCCCACGTCCCCGACTTGCTGGTTGAGTTTGAGCGATGACTAGCGGCGGGTTATGGACATCGTTATGCGTGAATACATTCAAACCAATGTCGCAGCGAATACATTCACAGCAAGTCCAATTTGTTTTATTTAGATACCACCTTGATAAGGAGTAGATCGTGCTAGAACTCAGACCTAACTGTGAATGTTGTGACAAAGAATTGCCGCCCAATTCAAAGGATGCGGTCATCTGTACTTTCGAATGTACATTCTGCACTGCCTGTGCAACTGAGATATTGAAAGGTATTTGCCCAAACTGTGGTGGCAACTTAGTTACACGTCCAATTCGCCCTGCAAGTAAGTTAGAGAGATATCCGGCATCAACTCATCGGGTGGTGAAAGAAGGTGGATGCAAGGTTTATGCATAGCAAGCGCATCAGCCGAAAGCCACTCGCTACGTTCGAGGTTTTCGGCTGATGCGGAGCGTTATACGGCTAAAAATAATGTTTAACCGAGTAAGTCCTAACTCAATGATGAACCTCAATAGAATTAGGTCTGGTTTGCTCAGACACTCCCTGTCCAGAATGACTCTTTTGGAGTGGCTGCATCGCTTGTTTTTTAGACTGCCGCTCTTCTTTTTTCTCTTCCATCTTGACGGCTTCTTTTTCGTGTTCAATTGCCTTTTGAAGGTTGGCAATATAAAACTCCATAAAATGGTCAGATACCGCATCTGGACCTGATGTTACCATTGCTGATAAAAATCCTCGGAGGCGATCGGGAAACCGCTGACCTAGCAGTGTTTTGAGCTTCAATTCTCCTTGGGAGTTGAAATATCGAAACTGACCAAAGTGACCGTACACCCGAGTCGGTTGCCAAGGAACAAATCCGGGGGGAATCAGCGGAACAATATCGTTGTTATTGGCATATCGTTCAATATAAATGGGGGTCGGGTGGTTGAGAAGCTTCATCGCGGTCCCTATGAAACTCCAATCACCGACGCGAGGTTGCCCAAAGGTATAGAGCCCAGCAACGTTGAACTGCTGATATTTAAGGGATACGGCAGCCAGTGCTGCAAGGGCTCCCCCTAAACTGTGTCCCGTAATCCAGAGTTTTGGTGGTTCAACTGAATCGTCGTTGTCGAGTTGTGGCCCAATTGGAAGGCGAGCGCCCCAGGCATCTAGGACTTCGACAATGTCCGCTTCAACACTTTTTAGTGCATTGAGGAAACCTCGATGCACTCGACCGACCGGCGGAATGGCGGGTTCTACCATTTCAGAGTAGAGGGGATCTTGGAAATCTCGAAGCGACAAGCTGAGATTGGTTTGCCAATCTTGAAATTTCTCCGTTCCTCGAAACACCAAAATGATGTGGTTTTGTGTTCGAAACACAAACGCTTGGGTATCCGTTTCTCTATCTTCAAATGACTTGAAATACTGATGCAAATCAATGCTCTGAGCATTACGTTCGTTTTGCCACTCATGAACGATGCTGGCTAAAAACTCTTCATTGGTTTGCTGACGATAGTTGGAGTCTTCATCGTCGCGAAGCCACAGCTTAACGATATCTCTAATGTACTTTTCGTCTTCATAGACCAACATGGATGCCTTTGCACAGCAGAGGGCACGAAACGTATCAGATTCAGCGCTACCGAAGGAAAGTTGTTCTACTTCAGCGTCTTTTTCAAAATCTTTCTTGGTATATGGCGGTGGCAACACCTTGTATCCAAAGCGTTCGAATAGCGATTCGACTCCGGTGTATCCCGAATGATGAATGTAGTAGAACAGCGGATCATAGAAACTTGCGCCGCCTTTCCGTCGAACGGTGCGATCGGCAATAACCTGAATCCAATAAATAATGAATGGTTTCACATCTCCAGCAGTAAATAGCCCGCCTCGAATCATGGCTTCGATGTCTTCTAAACCATGTAAGAACTCATCAAACCAATTTCTAATTTGGACTTCTACAGGAAACTCTAATGTTTCATATTGCTTACAGGTTTCTGCGTCAATATATCTCCGATCACCCATTGGCTCCTGATAAATCAAGCCATTTGCGTAGTTAGCAGCACCCAAAGCCGCCTTTATTTTCACCATTGCGTCGTGTTCTCGAAGCGATCGCCGCAGACGGGCATCGGTCGCCTCAAAGTACTTAATTTCTCCCGTTAATGGGTCGGTATAATACTGGGAGCGATATTCCTCAAAGTCGAGGATACTCATCACATTCTGGACACCAGGCCTTCTCTTAAACTCTTCGACAACCTTACGTGCATAGTCAACCCGTCGCCATCGACATCGAGCACGATACTGCTGAGTTCCAACGGCGATCGCTCCAATCCCGAGGAAGAAGGCGGTTAGTAACGGCCATCGTGGGTGAAATCGCAGAGTACTTTCGACACTCAGCTCAGCGTCTGACACGGCTCCTTGAGTTTGAGTCACTGAGGGCTGAACGATTGGAAGCGCAGATTGTGCCTGTCCTATCGTCGCGTCCAGTGAATTCAATAGACAAACTCCAAGTCCAAATGCGATCGCCCATGTTCGAATGTTCATAGATGCACAATCTGATAACAACGGAAAATGTTTCGGGCACTGACGCCCATTTTGAAACGTGCGTTTACGAATGCCGTATGCAATAAATCATGAGCAATCCATTAGGTGTCAGTCGAGTTCGCCTAGAGATTGAGGGTTAACGGCATTGATAGATGTTGAGTTGATACACGTGCTCGCAGGTCGATTCCCAGCAACATCGGAATCCGCTGTGATGAGAATGCATGCATAACAACGTTCGACAGTATCCTCTCAACGCAGTTTAAACGCTGTGCATATGAATTAAGCACGGTATTGAAGGTCGCGCCGCGGTCCTCAATACCGTTTCTGTCCCTAACGCAATTGCACATGCTATATGGTTCAGCGTCAGTGATGTAAGCCCTAATCACCTTATTTGAGAACCAGAAAAACACCTTGGATATTCAGGTGTTCAACAGAATGGCACCTTGGCTAATTAGTATTGCACAACACCAACGATTGAATGAAGTATTCCCTAATCAGTGGCTTGGGTTGCGCTAACAGCACTATCAGTTACCTTTCACAATGCTGATTTACATTAAATGCATTGGAAGCAAACTCGATGAGCGCTGAACCAGAAAAGCTGTTTTCGTCGTATCAAATCTTTGACACCCCATTACGAGGTCATGGCAACATGAAACTTAAGGAAATTGCAACATTTGGATTGTCTTTACTGTTATTGGGCGGAGTTGGGCCAATGGTCGTCTCTCCGGTTGCTGTTCGGGCTGAGTCGCTCGCGTCGAATGCCAAACAAGCAAGCACTGTATTAGAGTCTGGAACGTTTGTCACATCAGAAGGGCAGAGTGACCCCACCACAGGCTCTGCAACTATCATCGAAATGAATGGTAGTCAGTTTGTGCAGCTCAGCGGAGACTTCAGTACTGCAACGGGTCCCGATGTTGAAGTCATTCTGTATGAACATGCTGATGTGCCTGTCAGCATTGAAGGAACCGGAGCCTACGTTTCTCTTGGACAATTGACTGAATTTGAAGGCCAACAACTTTACGCTATTCCAGAGGGCGTTGACATCGCTCAGTTTGATTCCATCGGCATCTGGTGCGAACAATTTGACGTCACCTTTGGCTACGCTTCACTGTAGTGCAGTCTTCTGCCCTACAAGTAGGAATCTTCTACCTAAGCATCGATATCACAACAAAAAACATAGGTGGAACTCTTGCAATGCAAAAGTTCCACCTACGGATCACCTACAGATTTAAGGCTGCAATACAAATTCAGAGCATTGCCCTGAATATATAGCTTTAGCCATTTAGGTTAGAACACCAAGTATCACTCAGTTCCTTGGCGCATCGCCAAATAGCTCGCTGTCTGATTCTAACGAAACTGACGACGGCGGCTATAAATCAGAGCATCGGTTGATTACC
>JBCBLF010000093.1:0-16994 GCA_038520475.1 Cyanobacteria bacterium J06627_8 | reverse complement strand
CCTCATCGCCAAACGCTTAATTTCAGAAGCACATGACCTAGAAAGCGAGCACCTCATTTGTTCACTATTGTAGAACTTCCTTTCTTATATCAGAATAATTCTTATATAAGAAGAAGTCAACATGAGTTTGTCTGCGAAAACTTGTACACGGTTGTGAGGATAGCCGAACAGCATTTTGAAAGCGCTGCCTAGCATCACTTTCAAAATAAAAATCTTTGGCCACTACCACAGAGGCTAGCTAAAGCTAGCACTCCAATCAAGATATGAACCGTCCAAGCTGTCATTAAATTGTGAGCAGAGAGTTGAATTCAGTTCAACTCTCTGCTCACAATTTACCTTTCACATCAGATGAAAGAGCAAACTCTAGTTCTAGATGTTCGCAAGACGCTTGACGTAATGCGCGCTATACTTGAGCGGATATGAGCTACGATGACAAAAACACTTATGAAAGAAAAGCATTTGTTCCCGATTAATGCTGACTCTATTTTGAATCAATATTTGCCTTACTTATACTGCCAACGTCACTAGTGCACGATGTCTGAGTCTTGTCAACCAATGGCTTCAGGACCACGCCAAAATCACATTTTGATTGTCGAAGATAACAAGGGTAGTCGAGAGTACGTCCTTGAAAATCCGATTTACTCAATAGGTCGAGACCCAAAGTGTGATATCAGATTAATTTCTCAATTTGTGTCCCGACGCCACGCAACGCTTGTTCAGTTACCCAAAGATGGGGGCGGTTTTTTCTATCGCATTGTCGATGGAAACTTGAAGGGGAAAACAAGCGCGAATGGATTATTAATTAATGGTCGAAAGCTTCAGGCCCACGACCTTGAGGATGAAGATAAAATTGTTTTTGGACCTCAAGTCTACGCAGTTTATTACATGCTCAAGCGCGATGCCATTTCGACGGTTCCTCCTGATGAATACGACATCACGCTCATTAGTCCAAACATGATTGATGAATCAGAGGATATGGATGAAGATTTTGCTGATTTCGACGATGTCGAGATTGATGATTCATCACTTGACTCATCGACCTCTTAGATAAGAGCCAATCAACTGTCAATACTGCAAATAATTCAAACAAAATCAATATGGGGCACGCAAGCGTGCCCCATATTGATTTAAGTAAGCTAAGCAACTCAGAGCCAAATTCTCAACAGCTGATATGTCCGGTGCTCCATCAAACCTAAATTTTTAGATACTACGCATACCCTGATGTCTAGAATTGACGCTGCCAAGCCTTTACTCATTTCGGTAGTGACTCCGGTCAGATGATTGCTGACCACCGGCTTCAACGATGCCAATATTTTGATAAATCTGATCCACGCTGACTCCCGTTATCGCACCACTGCCGACAAGCTCAATGTCCATTCTTGCAACATTTCTGTCATCAATTGGAATCCGCTGTAGGCTTCGATCGCCAATTCCACGAATATCGTAAACATCAATGAGCGCGCCATTGGCTCGATAGGTTGTAACCGTACCAGCCACCTCATCTTCATCTGCATCAATCACCCCCAATGCATAGTTAATGCGCACGGGTCTCTGCCATGAAAAGCGAATAATACCGCCTTGGGCCGCATCATCAGGATCTGAGCTATCTCCGTCTTCTGACAAAATCAATATAAGACCTTGATCAGAGGTTCGTAAGTCTTCATCCTCTCCGGTTGGGTTAGCGCTATCAAATAACATGGCGCCAAAAGGATTGGTCGGCGCTGATACAGTCAGCCCTAGGTTTGCATATTCAGTATCGATGATGGTTCCAGCTTGAAGTGGATTGCCACGGCCATCGGTTTCGAAATCTAGCAGCAGGGACAAATCATCGGCGACTCCACTGGCTCGATAGCGCCAGGTCTCTCCCGGTGAGAGTATGCGATCGCCGCCATCATCACTTCTGTCATCAAACATGGGGGTGATGCCTTGATTGTCTGATACGGCAATTTCAGCCAATGGTAGCGGACGTGTTCCTGTGTTGGTAATGCGATAAACCCACTGCACCGGATCACCCACCGCAACCGGAACGGCTTGTCTGGGACGATCCGCATCCTGCCCATTGGTCGTCTTCTCAATGGTGACCTGGGCTCTTCCAGATTGCTGTGCAGAGGTAGGCCGCTCTCGTTCCGTCGATTCTTCGGTGTAAATTGCGATGGACTGATACACCTGAATGATCGTTGTTTCTGAAATAGTGGTTGTTCGAGAGAGCACTTGGGGTGACGCTGAAAACAACTCCGCGATGTCACTCTGAATCACATCCAGGGTGCGATTGACAAGCTCAAATGTGCCTACTCGGAAAGACGCTGGATAAAGGCTATTGGATGGAGGTTCAGGCAATCCAGCGACAACAAATTCCTGAGTTGATACGGTCTCTGTTGTTTCTAAAAATTGAACTTCTGTCCGTTGATAGGACTGGCTCACTTGACTAATCCGGGTGAAATAGTCATATCGAACTTCGCGTGCATCTAAGCTTCGATTGCCGTTCGTATCTTGACCATAAGCTGTGCGAACAAGACCCGAGGTGCGATCGCCGGACAACACAAGAAATGCTTCAGTCGCCTGCGCTTGAACCTCAACAATGCTGTATCCAATCAACTGCTGCTCTAAATCAAACAGTCGAATAATGAGGCGATCGCCCGGCGTCAACCCATCAACAAGCTGAATCGACTGATCTGAATCCACTTGAAAATCACCGATGAATTGCTCAGCACGAAACTGGTTGTTTATCTGCTGCTGAACGGATAACCGAGCAATGACAGAGCGCTGGGATGTCTGACGTTGCACAATGCGCAGTCGCTGAGCACGAGAGAACACCGTGCGAAATTGAGTCAGCTGAATACGGCTGAACGTGCTCAATCCGCTGTATTGGGTAAGTTGAGCAAACTGAAGCTCTCGGTCACGCACCTCTTGCGTATCGTAACGAAGCTGTACGACCGCTCGGAAATCAAGCGACTGCACATCAACGTCACGCCCTAATGTATTTCGAATGAGGTCAATATCAATCACTTCAGGCGGTAGAGATTGCGCATCTTCATCGGAGCTGATCAGGCGTGCCCCCGTTGTGTTGTAAACCTGAACCCACTTGCGATTGTGATACGCATAGAGTTGGTAGACAGCATTGGCATACCGCGTCTGAGGTTTACGAAGAATGTCCGCAAGAATGGCGAGTTGCTCGGTGTCACCCGATGCGTTGCGTAATCGGACGACCTGCGTCACCAGTTTCCAATCCTGTTGGGTTTGAATTTGGCCTGTGGCCTGCTGTCGAAGGACAGAACCCGTCTCATTAGAACGATAGATCCAGCGTTGGCCGCTTCCTTCAACTGCGACAATCCACCCAGGAACCAAGCTAAACGTGCACACTTCATCATCATCTGCCAAGCCCAAGCACCCATCTGGCCACGTTCGTCTCCCCGCATCAACAATCTGGAGATCTTGAGGCGATCGCCCAGTATTTCGAGCAATATCTTGTCGGACTGCATTTGCAACAGACTCTGGTAAGGCCGAGTCAGACGAGACATCAGTTGGCGGCTGCTGGCTTACCCATTGAGGCGGTTCTGCTGATGCAGACGCAATGGGTGAAGTAGTCAAGCCATGAAGCAGTGTCAAACCCACGATAATTTTGCGAAGGGAGGAATTGCTGAGCCGAAGATAATTCATAGCAATAGTAGAAACACAACGTTAAGGACACATGCAAGAGGAGCAGGACTCACACTAGTTCTCTGATCGAGTGAACATTAGTCGATGACCTAGGCGTCGTCAGGCATCATTCACCACCACTGACGCAGCTCCATTCCAGAGCAATCTGAGCTGATAGCATCAAAGCCAATAGGAATCACTAGACCGTCACCATGTAAAAATGCCAGGCCTTACGCATTTCACACAAGGCTCTGGGCTTTGGAAACGGTTTTTCGCGGGCTGCGCCCGCGAAAAACCGTTCAACTGCGTCAGTCCTCAATGCATGATGTTATTTTTTCAACCTGGCACATGATTTGACTGTCATGGAACTCCCTTTGTGGGAAGGGCCACAATAGGATTGATTCATCCATTACAAACCAAGGTGCTATGGCACTGTGCACTGTGCATCGAAAATGATGGAAATCCTGCGCATGATTTTAGAGGATGATCGAGTCGTCACATAACAGCAACGGGCAAAGACAAAAGTTGCACAAACTTTTCGCTGAAAGCAAATAGATATGGTTGGCGATCGCTTGACTCTACCATTCCAACCTGTGAGAGTCTCTTCAAACAATAAAGCTCGTTGTCTCGCCCTGGGCCGCTTGTCGACTGCGTGCATCGTAATATAAGTCTTCTAGAGAGATACTAAACAATGCATCTTTCATCTTTTGGTGGAGTTTGTTCCACAACGCAAAGGTAACCCAGTCTCCCGCATGGTGCTCATTCGGTTCTTGGTTCGATAGCGGTTCAATGGCTTCGCCAACAGCCTCTAAAATGTGCCCAAGAGAGATATCTGATGGATGTTGCTTAAGCTGATACCCGCCCTGAACCCCTCGAATCGATTTAACAATGTCTGCCTTGCGTAATGCCATCAAAAGCTTCTCCAGATAAGGCGCAGGCAACTGCTGGCGTTTGGCGATCGCCGCCACTGACGCTGGACCATACCCAGGTTGCAGCGCTAAATCAAGCAACGCTTTAACACTGTAATGGCCGCGAGTCGTCAACCTAATCATAAGAAGGAGTTTTCAAGGGAACAAAAAAGATGAAGATACACGCAGCTATTCGCTTGCTGCAATTGTAGTTCTGGGGCTTATTAAGGACTGAATGATTATTTTTAAACCCCATAGGCTTTCTACTGAAAAGCATAAGAATTGTTCAAGGGTGACATTTATATCTTTCACAAACAACGCCACAACTCTAAACTCACAGCCAGCGAAACGTATCGCTTCGGCTTTATTTCACTCACCACCTTAAATCAACAATTCGCCACTCGAATCAACAATACCGTAGCTTCTATTCCGATTGGTAACATTCTGCTCGATGAAATAGACAATAGGAAGTCAAATGAAACTGCGTCTGCTTCATTACGGCCATTCATTTCAGACTGCCATATCCCAAAATCATGATTTCTTTAATCCGTGCAGATATGCTCTTTCCAAGAAGTATTGAAAATTAACTTCATTTACGCTTAATTCTGCTGTGTTCTTCAGCGTGTAAGTCCAAGTAGTAGTTGAAAAGCCGACTCCACTTAGAAGAAAGAAGTATTCCACTTAAACAGCTAAAATAGAGCAAAGCTTTTATGCCCTATCACCATTCATTTATTTTTATGCGTTGCAACTACCATTTAAGATAAATAGTGTAAATTATTAGTCTAAACAGGGTGAAGAAAGAGAAGGTCTATTGCTAGACTTACGTTGACTTATTTATACTAATACTGTTTTGGCTGTTCGCCCTAATTGTCGTTGATCGTAGAGTGAAAATTAGAATTAAATGAGCAAGAAAAAGCAAGTCGAACCTTTAACTGGTGAAGAACTCCTGGAAAAGGTCAAAGAATTAGGGAATTTGACGAAGGAAGAGAAAGCCAAAGCATGTGGATATTACACGTTGACCAAAAGTGGTGTTCAGCGTGTGAATATGATGAAGTTCTGGAACGCTTTAATTGATGCACAAGGCATCGAACTAGACGGCAAACAGAGCAAAAACGGGCGCGGTGGTCGCAGCGCAAGCTATCGCATTACTGTTCAATCAAATGGCAATTTGCTGATTGGTTCAGCCTACACAAAGCAAATGGACCTAAAGCCAGGAGATGAGTTTGAAATTTCATTAGGGCGTAAGCATATTCATTTGAAGCAAGTTGGTAGCGATGAAGAGGATGACGATTGAAGTTTAAATGGTTTGCTAAAAATCACTTTAGAAAGTCAGTGATTGTACAGATAGCTCTTTCAACTCATGCATGTCATGAACAATAAATGAGCATGATGTTAACGCCTAGCTCTCTATTCATCATTCACCTGCGGTTACTGTTCATCAACGGGTCAGCCAAATATGGTTTTGAAGAACTCAAAATCATATTATAGAACCCGATTTTTATTTGTAGATTTGGTTAACGATCAATGCATGGCATCACGTGCTGATATCCACCAACAGTGCAAATTATCTCACGGTGAACAAGGTCTAGTTTCCTGCTTCATCCAAGCAATGTAAGGAGCATATCCGTCAGCAATGGGAAGAGTAATTATTTCAGGAACATCATAGGAATGAAGGGCGATCGCCCGATTCTTCAAGGTTCCAAAGTGACTCATATCTGTTTTCAAGACAAGTTGCCATTCTGGTTCATGACAGATCTCGTTGTTCCAACGATAAATGGACTGAATAGGAAAAAAATTTGCGCAGGCAACCAGCCGTTCGTTCACAAGCTGTGTGGCGATCGCTTTTGCTTCATCTTCAGAAGAGACCGTCATTAAAACCAGACACGGTGAAAAAGCACGTTGAGATTGTAAGTCCTTAGACATACTGGGAAATCAGGTTATTTCTCATCATTTCCATACTCTATACAGTTAATCATGCATCCATTTCGAAGAGGTATGGTGCGGATAGTTAGCGTATGAGCAGTCATCATTAATGCATTGTCAAAGTTCGCGAAGGAATGAAGGTGTTGAGTGCACACTACACCCAACACCTTCATTCCTTTGATATGGATTTGGAGAAGTTTGCTCAGTCGTACAGGACGAATACTCTGGCTAAAGTCTGCATGAACATTAGGCCGAGCACGCAACTTTAGGAGACGATGACAGAAGATTGAGATATTCTCTCGTGGTATCTGGCAACAACGCCTCATTGTATTTTGTGTCGTTAAGCCGAACACCTAAAAGCTTTGCCTCATAAAGGTTAGCTAACGTCAAATCGGCTTGAGTTAGGTTACTCCAATCAAGATTAGCACTTTTGAGGTAGGCCGCCTTCAGGTCGGCCCTTGTTAAGTTTGCCGACATTAGCCGAACACCATGCAGTCGAGCTGATGATAAGTTGGTTGCTCGCAAGTTAGCCCCTTCTAAGTTTGCACCACTCAGTTTCGCCTCACTTAAATTGACACCACTCAAGTCAACGCCCCGCAAATTAACTCCATTCAGAAAAGCACCATTTAAGTTGACGTTGTTCAAGAATGTTCCCTGAAGACTAGCTCCACTTAAACGAACACCACTAAGGTTCGCCCAGTTGAGATTAGCCCTTGATAGAGTTGAGCCTCGTAAATTACTCCCATTCAAGTTTGCGCCGCACAAATTAGCTCGCTCTAAATTTGCACCTCGCATATTTGCAAACTCCAAATTTGCACCACTTAGCTTCGCCAATTTCAAATTTGAGTGGACCAAAAATGCTCCACTTAGAGATGCCTTTGTTAAATCTGCATCTCTAAATGTCGTGTCGCTAAGTTTTGCGTACCTTAAGTCCGCCCAGTTTAAGAACGTCTCAGATAAATTGGCTCGAGTCAAAAATGCCCGACTTAAAACAGCTCCAGTCAGGTTTGCCCCCGTCAAATTGACGCCAATTAATGTGACTCCAGCTAAATCTGCGCCTTGGAGATCGACTCCTGTGAAGTCTCGTTCACCTGCTTCATAACATTTCAGTAAATAACTGACGTCCATAGCCCTGCTCCACACTTTCACGATACCTCTCAGCAGGACAAGCAAAGTTAAACAGGAAACCTATCTACAGATGAGTAGTGGGGACGATTTTCTATGAAACTTAACTCTCAGACTCACACCTTGCCCTACTGTCTCAACAGTACGGTAGGCAACCAGAAAACAGACCTACCATTAAGATAGGTTGACGGATCAGTACAAAATTAAAAGAAGATTTTTTGTGTTGATGTCAGCAGTAATGTCTAGGGGAAATAAATTACAAGAAAGATAGAAATAAATTTAAAACTCAATATCAGTTGAATTATTGACTACAGCATTGATTACGATGCGCAAATCTCCTGACTGTAATCAGCTACCCCCGCCGCCAACCGCAACACATCATGCATTGCATCTCATTTAGAGCGTAGTCGTTACTCGATTCAATCAGCCAAAAGCATTAGATTATATTTATATTTAGGCTTGATATTTAGCCAGGCACTTAGCATGAATCGTTCCGCATTTTTTGCCTTGATTTGGCTTGGGTTTATCGGTTATGCCACGGTTGTTGCCCCTCCCAGTGAACCTGATACGTTTGCTCTGATTCAAGATTTATCGACTGGACAATGGAACGGGATTAATCCTCTGATTGTGAGCCTATTTAATCTAATGGGCATTTGGCCGCTTATCTATGGGTCGCTCATGATAACCGATGGGTGCGGGCAACGAATCGTAGCTTGGCCATTTGCGATCGCATCGTTTGGGCTTGGGGCATTCGCGGTCTTGCCTTATCTTGCGTTAAGGGCACCGAATCCGGGTGCAATTGATCACCCCACTCGTCTCCTCCATGTGGCTAACTCTCGATGGTTTGGAGTGGCGATCGCCCTTGGAGCAGTTGGATTTTTAGCTTATGGAGTCTTAAAAGGAGACTGGAGCAGCTTCATCGAACAATGGCAACATAGCAAATTCATCCATGTCATGAGCTTAGATTTTTGTATGCTCTGTGTGCTTGTTGGGACGATGCTTGGAGATGATATGGTACGTCGCGGGTTAAGCGATCGTCGTTTGTTCTGGGCGATCGCTTTAACCCCGTTGCTCGGAATCATTGCCTACCTCTGCCTACGTCCTCCTTTGACGACTCACCCAGAAACGGTCCAAAACCCAGCATAGTGCTCGCGAGCGAAATTCCGTCTTTAGCAAATCCTCCATCTGGGTATCTATTCATTCTTGTCCTCTTCGATATCATCTGCGCATCAACCATCGACCTATTCCATTGATTACACCGCATCTCTAATCTGATAGGCATTATGCAGTTGAACTTTTTCTTCGGGTACAGTCCGCAGAAAAAACGTCTACATAGCCCAGGGATTATATGGAATGTGTAAGTCCTGTCTAAATATTCTGATGTAGAATCATTCTCTTTAAGCTGGTAGCACTGACGAAACATACGATGTCAACTCTTCCTCCCAACCCAAAGAAGCGATATGAAGGAAAAGCCAAAATCATCTATGACACCGATCAACCCGATGTTCTGTTGAGTTGGTACAAAGATGATGCAACCGCATTTAATGCCCAAAAGCGGGGTCAAATCGTCGGCAAAGGCGAAATCAACTGCACCATGTCAAGTCGCTTATTTCAGCTGCTTGAAGCAAATGGAATTCAAACCCACTGGATTGATCAACCCTCTTCCAACACGATGAGAGTGCGCGCCGTGACAATCGTGCCGTTAGAAGTGGTTGTCCGGAATATCGCAGCTGGCAGCCTGTGTCGCCAAACCGGCATCGCGGTTGGCACGGTCTTAGATCCGCCATTAGTTGAGTTCTACTATAAAAACGACGAGCTTGGCGATCCGCTGATGACGCGCGATCGTATTCTGGCCATGGAATTAACAACTGATAATGTGCTCGAACAGCTAGAAACTCTTGCTCGTCAAATTGACGAGATACTGAGCACATTCTTTGAACAATGCGGAATTACGCTCGTTGATTTCAAGCTTGAGTTTGGATATGACGACACAGGCAATATTTTATTAGCCGATGAAATTAGTCCTGATACATGTCGACTGTGGAATAAAGCTGAACCTGATCCTCAAAAGCGAGTTATGGATAAGGATCGATTCCGACATGATTTAGGTAATGTTGAATCAGCGTATCAACAGGTGCTTGAACGCGTCCTATCTGAGCATCCATCAGCATCTCCCCCCTCATAGTCAAGGTTTACGCAAATTCTGATAGTAATCTCGACGAAACATGAAGGGCGATCGCCCTTCATGTTTCGCATTAGCGCTCAGATTTTCATTAATCAAACCATGCATCAATCTGAAGATTTGAAGAATGAATAGGGGCGTCAAACTTGACTGCAGTCAATAGACAGATGAAAGAACGTTTCACATCGGCTATCTAAGGTAAACCTCCCATTGAGGTTCCACATCGGAATCATTGGATGCTATCTTTACCCAGAGAACAGACAGCCATGCTGTAAGATGATTGCGTTTAGCGACAGTGTTGCTGCTGCGTTGTCTTTGGTTCCGCTATGATGATGGTTCTTTAGCTGAGCTTTTTCAGTCGGTTTTGATCACGTTTTACAGGGATCTAACCCGGCATGGAGAGTATGCAGTTGAAGAACAGATCACGTTCGTTGGAGCAAATAATTGGCACCAGTGGTCAGCTCAACAGTTGTCCTACTATAAGAGGGTTGTCTAACGGAGATCACTTATGGTTTCCCTAGACTATGTGGTGTGTGAAGTGAACATAAAAGCGTTGAATAACATGCGATTTTCGTCTGTTTTACTGGCGTCATTTACGATGTCTGCTGGATTAAGTTGGGCAGCCCCGATGGTTGCTCAAGCCAGTGAACTTGCTTCCTCGGAAGAGGGCTTGTCTCACCACATGGCTTCTGACAATGACGAAAACGATAGCGAGATAGTATCTAATCAGGTAGCTAGCCTACCACTGGCATCTTTAGATGTACTGGAAATCAATCAAACTTCGGAACGATCGAGAGCCAGTTCAGATCCTGCCGGTTCAGTTCATTCATTCGTTGCGGCACTCCCAGAGCCAACGATGCAGTGGGCATTGAGCGAGTCACAGGTCTTAGAGCCAGCGTCTCTTGAACTCAACGCTGATACCATTATTCAGCCCAACAACCTGGACGCATCACAGAATGTGACGGTGGCCCAAGCTGAGCCATCGGAACCAGACAGCCCTGAAGGCATTGACGATACACCAGAAGAATCTGTCAATGAGAATGAGCCGGATGCTGATGTCACCGACGAGTCACCGGTTGAAGGTGCGAATGAGCAAGATCAAGAGCCTGAAGTTGTAGAAGAAGCACCTGAACCCCGTGTGCTAGTCGCAGAAGTCCGTGTGGTCGGGGTAGAGGAGCAGCTTGACCTAGAAGAGATTATTTACGAGGCGATTGAAACAACCCCTGGCAGAACGACAACGCGATCGCAACTCCAGGAAGACATCAATTCAATATTTGCAACAGGTTTCTTCTCAAACGTAGAAGCCACGCCTGAAGACACACCCTTAGGTGTCCGCATCACATTTGACGTTGTTCCAAATCCCCTCTTAGCAGACGTTCGAGTGTCCAATAGCGCGCTCCAAGAACAAGGTGTGACGCTGTTCTATGAGGACCCTGATGCACCATTTGGAGCCGAACCCGAACAATTGACGATTTCGGAAATTGTTGAGCGGATTTTTTCACCCCAATACGGTAGCACCCTAAACTTGCTCGATTTTCAAGACGGAATTGAGCGACTCAACGAAACCTACCAGCGCAACGGTTATGTATTGGCTCAGGTTGTAGACGCACCTCCACCACAGGATGGAATCGTCACCATTGAGGTCGCAGAAGGCGTCATTGAAGACATTAACGTGGCATTTTTGGATGAAGACGGCCTTGATGTCGATGAAGAAGGGAACCCCATCGAAGGAAGAACCCGTGATTTCATCATCACCCGAGAATTTGAATCCCAGCCAGGAGACGTCTTTAACCAGCAAAATATTCAGCGTGACTTGCAGCAAGTCTTTGGCCTTGGCATTTTTGATGACGTACGTGTGGCTCTGAATCCCGGAGACGACCCGCGAAAGGTTGATGTCATCGTTAATGTCATCGAAGGAAACACCGGTTCGGTTGCAGCAGGGGTTGGTTTTAGTTCTGCATCTGGTGTGTTTGGTAGTGCGAGCTACCAACAGCAAAACCTGGGCGGAAACAATCAACGACTTGGCGCTGAAGTCCAGTTTGGTACCCGTGAGATTTTGTTTGACGTGCGCTTCACGGATCCGTGGATCGCAGGTGATCCATTTCGAACGTCATACACCGTCAATGCCTTTAGCCGTCGCTCAATTTCACTAATTTTTGATGGTGGAGATAACGAAGTTGAACTCGATAATGGCGATCGCCCCCGTGTTCAACGTCTTGGTGGGGGTGTAAGTTTTAGTCGCCCATTAGACGAATGGCTTGGTTGGGACGACTGGCGGGCCTCAACTGGTTTTCAATATCAGCGTGTCTCCATTCGAGACGCAGATGGGGATCTGGAGCCTGAAGACGAGTTGGGTAACGATCTGAGCTTCAGTGGTTCTGGTCAAGACGACCTCTTTACCTTGCAGCTGGGTGCTGTGCGCGATCGCCGGAACAACGCGGCTCAACCCACTCAAGGTTCACTGCTACGGCTTGGTAGTGAACAGTCGATTCCGTTTGGCTCTGGCAGCATTTTCTTCAATCGGTTGAGGGTAAGCTACAGTCGCTATATCCCGGTCTCATTCACAAACTTTTCAGATGGACCTGAAGCCCTCGCCTTCAACGTTCAATCTGGTACAGTCATCGGTGATCTTCCCCCTTATGAAGCTTTCTCCTTAGGGGGAACGGATTCTGTTCGAGGCTATGATGCTGGGGACTTGGGTAGTGGTCGAAGCTTTATTCAAGCAACCGCAGAATATCGTTTTCCCGTGTTCTCCTTCATTGGTGGAGCGCTCTTCTTTGACTTTGGTAGTGATTTAGGAACCGGTGAAGACGTTCCAGGAGAACCTGCTGAGATTCGAGACAAGCCTGGCACTGGCTTTGGATATGGAATCGGTGTCCGTGTTCAGTCTCCACTCGGTCCTATTCGCTTAGATTTTGGTATTAATGATGAAGGAGATAACCGGGTTCACTTCGGTATCGGAGAGAGATTTTAAGTTCGGTTGCTCTGCGTTTCGTCAATCCACGCTTAGATATGATGCAGGCATCATCTATTAGTCCTTCAAATGATGAAGGGGCAGCGCCGTCGCTTGCCTCTACCACTGAGCGATCGCTTGCGATTCCTTTCTCGCGATCAGGCGTTGGGCTACATTCAGGCCAGACAACACTGCTGACTGTCAAACCAGCAACTCATGGAGGCCGATACTTTGTTCGGGTTGATCTTCCTGATGCACCCAACATCCCAGCTCACATTGATGCTGTGACTCAAACGCTCCTTTCCACTGAATTAGGAGCAAAGGAAGCGTCTGTGAGAACGGTAGAGCATCTTTTAGCGGCTTTAATTGGCATGGGCATTGATCATGCTCGAATCGAGGTCAATGGCCCCGAAATTCCCCTGCTCGACGGATCCGCACAAGAGTGGGTAGAGGCGATCGCCCAAGCCGGATGGGTAGACATTCCTGACTCATCTAAGTCTCTCTTTAATCTTCCAGAGCCTATCTGGATTTATGATGGAGATTCATTTGTTGCAGCCGTACCTGCTCCATTTCTTAAATTCACCTACGGAATTGAGTTTGACTTAGATGCCATCGGGACTCAATGGTATAGTTGGAATCCATACCGTGAGACCTTTTCCGAGGCGATCGCCCCCGCGCGAACATTTGGTCTTGCTCACCAGATTAAAGCCCTTCAGCAACAAGGGCTGATTAGAGGTGGTAGTCTGAATAACGCTCTGGTTTGTGGAGAAAACGGATGGATCAATCCACCGCTACGATTTTCAAATGAACCAGTGCGTCATAAACTTTTAGACTTAGTAGGAGATCTGAGTTTAGTTGGTGCCTTGCCATGTGCCCACATTGTGGCCTACAAAGCAAGTCATCATCTTCATACTCAACTGTCCAAGGTACTTGCACAGATCGCAGCTGCGTGATTTGCTTGTAACGCAGCGTTCAATTCTGTCGCTCTATCAGAGTTGCCTCATGTCTATACTGACCGAAACCCATACGTTGACTCCCTCCATCGATGCTAAACAAGCTAATGAGAACGGAGCAGAAACACCGAGCCATAAGGCAATCCTAACGGTTGAAGAGATTCATAATCTTTTGCCTCATCGATATCCTTTTGCACTCGTTGATCGCATCATTGACTATGTTCCAGGCGAGCGAGCCGTTGGCATCAAAAATGTCACCTTCAACGAACCACAGTTTCAAGGACACTTTCCAGGACGCCCAATTATGCCAGGGGTGCTTATCGTTGAAGCGATGGCTCAGGTAGGCGGCATCGTCCTCACGCAGCTTCCAGACGTCCCTGAAGGTTTGTTGATGTTTGCTGGAATTGACAAAGTTCGATTTCGTCGTCCTGTTGTCCCTGGCGATCAGCTTGTTATGACTGTTGAACTTATTTCGGTCAAGCGGCGTCGATTTGGCAAAATGCAAGGACGAGCAACCGTTGACAATCAGCTTGTTGCTGAGGGTGAACTGATGTTCTCTCTGGTTGACTAACGTTCCTTGGAGCCATGCCGTTGTCTACTCTAATTCACCCAACTGCTGTTGTTCATGATGGCGCCCGTCTTCACCCAACGGTGAGGGTCGGTGCCTATGCTGTGATTGGTGAGAAAGTCAGCATCGGTGCAGGAACAACGATTGGTCCCCATGTGGTGATTGACGGGTGGACTGAAATCGGAGAACGAAATCAGATTTTCCCAGGTGCAGCCATTGGTCTTGAACCCCAGGACCTCAAGTATGACGGTTCTTTGACATTAGTCAGCATTGGGAACGGAAACCTCATTCGTGAATACGTCACGATCAATCGAGCCACTCGGAAAGGAGAAGCCACCGTTATCGGCAATGGGAATCTTCTCATGGCTTACAGCCATGTTGGTCATAACTGCATTCTTGAGGACCAAATTATAATCGCAAACAGTGTAGCTCTTGCAGGTCATGTCTACATCGAGTCAACGGCAAGGCTGAGCGGGGTTCTAGGGGTTCATCAGTTCGTTCACATTGGGCGACTGGCGATGGTTGGCGGCATGACCCGCATCGACCGAGACGTTCCTCCATTTATGCTGGTCGAAGGAAATCCATCGCGGGTGCGATCGCTCAATCATGTCGGCATTCGTCGAGCGGGCCTTGCGAACGAAAATGGACGAAACCCCTATCAGCTGCTGAAAAAAGCATTTCGAATTTTGTATCGATCAGGATTGACGTTAGATGACGCGCTCTCTCAGCTTGAGCAGCTAGGCGGAACAGAAGTTTCCCATTTACATGATTTCTTGAACATGAGCCGAGGAACAGGCAGACGAGGGTCTATTCCTGCGGCTAAGTCTCGAAAATCCCACGACCATAAACAAGTGGCCTCATCAAGCACCACAGCTTCACATCTATCGACAACTGACACACCGGAGGCAGATGGGTGAGTGTTGAGTCCCTGGCGTCAGAGTCTCCTCATCCCGCTGAATTGAGACGCGCCCCCTATCGGGTCCTAGTCAGCACAGGTGAAGTCTCAGGCGATTTGCAAGGAGCACTGTTACTTGAGGCTCTGACAGAGCAGGCGAAAAAGCGAAACATTCGTCTTGACATTGTTGCTCTTGGGGGAGAGCGTATGGCTGCGGCTGGAGCGACGCTTTTAGGCAACACGAGTAGTATTGGCTCAGTCGGCCTCGTCGAATCACTTCCCTTTGTACTGCCCACACTCAACGTACAGCGTCAAGCTAAACACTATCTTCGAAATCATCCCCCTGACATTGTGGTCTTAATTGACTATTTAGGCCCTAATTTAGGCATTGGAAGTTTTATTCAGTCAAATTTTCCAACCGTCCCACAGCTCTATTACATCGCTCCTCAAGAATGGGTTTGGTCGTTTGGTCAGCAAAATACTCGCCGGCTGGTGACGATCGTTGACCACTTGTTGGCAATTTTCCCAGAAGAAGCTCGCTATTATCAATCTCACGGAGCACAAGTGACGTGGGTTGGGCATCCGTTAATTGACCGAATGGCATCTGTCCCAGTCCATAACCATGCGAGAAATCAACTGGGCCTGTCTAACGAGGAGACAATGATTGCTCTATTGCCAGCCTCTCGCCGCCAAGAAATTAGGCACTTGATGCCAATTTTATTTAAGGCAGCGCGTTTGATTCAAGACCAATTACCATCTGCACAGTTCTGGATACCGTTGTCCCTAGATGCTTACCGTCCAGCCATTGAGCACGCAATTGAAGAGTATGGATTACGAGCAACTGTCGTAACCCATGATGTCAGGGTTGTATTGTCGGCCGCTGATTTAGCGATCGCCAAGTCCGGCACCGTCAATTTAGAAGCTGCCATTCTGGATACACCACAGGTCGTTGCCTATCGAGTTCATCCTCTCACCGCATGGATCGCTCGAAACATCTTAAAGTTTTCAATTCCATTTATGTCGCCCCCTAATCTTGTCAACATGGAAGCTATCGTGCCGGAGTTCTTGCAAGATGAAGCCACACCCGAATCCATCTCAAATGCTGCATTAGAACTATTGTTGAACACTGAAAAACAGCAAGCCATGCGTGATGGATATCAGCGAATGAGAAACGCTCTCGGAACACCCGGCGTCTGCGATCGCGCAGCAAATGCTATCTTAAACGCGCTATTGAACAAGCCCTTGGAAACGAAACAGTCTAACTAACCTAACGAATTATATAGCTTTAGCCATTTAGGATAAGACATCGAGTGTTACCCGGTTCTTTGACGCACAGCCGAATGGCTTGCCGTCTTGTCCTAACCAAACTAGCGACGGCTATACCAATGGAGCGCAGTCACGCTAACGTGATCGCGCCCCACTAAATACTAAGCTTTAACGGCTACCAAGCTTTAGATGAATAAACTTGTGTAGTTGAACGTTTTTTCGCGGGCGCAGCCCGCGAAAAACGTTTCCCAAAACTTAGGGCCTCACATGAAATGCATAAGTCCCAGTGAGTTGAGTCTTACAGGTTAGACTTCTTGACAAGATGGGCCTCTAAGAACCACAAGCGCTTGTCAATGGTTCGAGAGATTTCGGTGTAGAGGTCCGCCGTATCTGCATCACCCAACTCGTCAGTTTGATCAATGGCCTCACGAACGTGCTTGCCATATGCTGAAAACCGCTCAGCCAGAGCAGTAATATGCTCTTCACCAGTCACTGCATCCAGAGGATATTCAGGCAGAATCGATTCGGTTGCTGCAATACGAGCCGTACCCAAAGCAGTTCCACCGAGCGCGGTTACACGTTCCG
>JBCBLF010000092.1:0-17050 GCA_038520475.1 Cyanobacteria bacterium J06627_8 | reverse complement strand
TATCTCATCAATCCTGTTAATTAATGGATGAGAGTATCTAACCGAGAAATACCAAGAAACCACTAGATCTCTTGGATCTCTCATTACAAAAAAGGCTCTATAATCATCAACTTTAGGAATTTTTCGAAAGTTCTCAAAGTTAGTATAGAGAGGACTAACAATTACATTCTTAGGGAAAGGTTCTATGACATCTTGGTGAGAGGAAAGCATGACTCCAGAATCTTTTCTTTTGGAATCGTCCTCAACATACAAGTCTAATCCTGTAAAATCTTTAATTTCGGGTTCACTAAGGATTTTACGAATCCATTGACTCGCAGTCTTTTGAACACAACAATGAAATAAATTCAAAAGATCTCCTCCCGAAATCAACATTCTCAAGCATGAGGCAGCAAGAAACTAGGTTACAGCACCAACTTAAACTTAAGCTTGTCTAAAAACTCCACTCGATTCTACAAGAGGATGTAACACTTGTTTGACATTCTTCCTAAAATTTTGAACATTATCTTGAATCAACCAGTTTCTGAAACTCAAGCTCTATTTGAGCAGAAGATAAATTTAATTCTGGATTATGTGTCAATTAAGTCGGTGGATGCCAAACCACTGACCAAGTTCCATCTGGCTGATATACAAACTTGATTCCCTCATATGAGCCTTTCTCCCATTCTCGAGGCAATGTCGGATTCTTCTTAGCATGAAAAGCAGCTCTAGAACTCCATGTTGCTAATAGCCTAGATTCAAAACCAGCGCTACCAAGGCAATCAGAAATCGCTGCAACGTTACCACCGAACCAATTACTCCAGTCAGCAGCTGCAAGTTCATTTCGACGATAAAAGCGAAACAATGGCGTTTCCTTTAACCGAGAATCGATACTTTCGAGCTTGGTAACGGTACCATCTCCTAGAACAAAGTGCTGGTCACAGACGTGTGTCTCCATAATCATTTCGCCATCATCTTTGATCACAGACCATATGTTATCCAACGACAAAACAATGTGTCGCAAATGGTAAAAAACGCCGGGAAACATGACCAAATCGAACTTTCCACCTAGCTTTTCTGCATCTAATTCATAAACACTCATGTGATGGAATTGGACCTTGCTCCCAAGAATATCGTGGGCTACTTGAAAGCAGTAACGATCTGCTGGGTTAACATCAATTGCAACAACTTCTGAAGCGCCTCTTCGCTCACATTCAAACGCGAAGAATCCATCATAGGTACCAATATCAAGAACTCGCTTTCCATCTAGCCTTTCAGGAAGTCCAAAGTATTCTAAAAGTTGCTGCTCATATTCCCAAGGGACGATACCAGGTGAGCGAACACCGTTTCCAAAATCAATTGTATGGAACCAATTTTCACGCTGCGCAATCAACTCATTCGTTTTCTCTGGGCTCAATTGGCTTACCATAAATGGCTTTTCTCCTCATTCAGAATCAGTGTTTATCAATGCGTAGACGGATTGGTAAGAGTATAGAAGAAATCGTTCAGCTCCGCTTGAAGTTTATATGGTTCAGCTCATTGACCCAATATTTCACCGTTCCCAGTAAGTAAGGTCTACCACAAATGCGATACCGTTAGGACCCTATTCAGGGCAGTGAACAGGGTCCATCAATGATGGTTATCGTCTGTGCTTAATTTGGCTCGGTGACGATTACAACAACGGTGATAGGTTGGTGAAATTTGAGGAGAGAGGTGACGGACACTGTTGGCTGGATGATTGAGCTTATGAAACGCTCTCATTCATTCAAGCAGTGTGTCCTACTTTGTTGAAGCCGTGTGACTCTAATAATCTTGAGCGCATCCTGGTAGTGCACATTTCCGATAAAGTTTAAGGTACTGATTTTGTAGGGATACTCAATGCGATGAGCGATAAGAGGTTATCGATTCAGCAGCTTGCAAGCGATCGCCAGCTACGTGCGGGAGATGATCCAAAACGTTTAGAGCATTTTGGGTATAAGGTTTTTTCTCAGGCCGATGAAGATGGCATCCTCGATGAAATTTTCAAGCGTATCGGGATAACCAATAAAGTTTTTGTCGAGTTTGGCGTAGAAATTGGCGAAGAAAACAATACACGCTATCTCCTTGAACAAGGATGGACAGGGCTTTGGATTGAATCTCTTCCGGCCTACGCAGCTGAAATACGGCGGCGGCGGCGTCAAGACATTATTGACGGACGATTGAAATTCATTGAAGCGAAAGTTACTGTCGAAAACATTAATGAACTCATTGCCAGCGCAGGCATTTATGGAGAAATCGATTTGCTATCGATAGATATTGATAGCAATGACTATCCAGTCTACGAAGCAATCTCAGTCATTCGGCCTAGGGTACTGTGCATCGAGCACAATCCAGAATATCCACCGCCACAACATTACGTGATGCCCTACAACCCTGATTACCGATGGGATTACAAAGATGGAAGCTATGGAGCTTCCATAAAGTCATTGGAAGAGCTGGCCGAACGAAAAGGAATGGTCTTGGTAGGGTGTGGTTTATATTCACCCAACGGCTTTTATATCCGTCGCGATCTCGTGAATCCAGACCTTTTCTCTACTCCCTTTTCATGCGAACGCTTTTTTAATGCTCTAAACATTGATAAAATTCTGGGCTTTCCTCGAGATGAGGCAAGGTTTCATCAGATTTCTGTCCAAAACCAAGAGCAATCATCTCGCCAAAATCTCAACGGCAGAGATTCTACTTCTGGCGAAAAGCCACAGGATGTTGTTTCTTTGAAAGAAAACCTTGAAAAGCTTCAAGCTCAGTTCAATCATGCTCAAAAAACGATAGAAAAGCGTCGCGAGAAGGTGAAACGTCTGAACATGCGACGAAAAAAATTGAGACATAAGCTCGATGAGGCAAAACAAGAGATCCAGGCCATGAAAACCAGCAAATTTTGGATATTAAGAACTCAGTGGTTTCGATTCAAGAGACTGTTGGGATTGTCAAGCGATCGCTAATGCTAGATACCAGCCTTGGCTCATAGAAATGGGTCGGGTACTTCTATGAGTTTAGGTGAACATCACAGACATCTAAATTGGGTTTCGTTGGGGAGGCGATCGCCGATCAATCTGAAGTACACTCAATCACACCGCATCAACCATCATGTGAGCTACATCTTTCATTAAGTACTTGGCTTGCCAACCGAGCTTCGTTTGAGCTTTCGATGCATCACCGCCACTGAATGCAATATCCGTTGGGCGAAAGAGGCTCTGATCAACTTCAACATGGTCCTTCCAATCTAGACCAAGATACGCGAAAACTTCTGCTACAAAATCTTGTAGGCTACTCGTTTGTCCTGTTGCGATGACATAATCGTCGGGTTCAGCGTGTTGAAGCATGAGATACATCGCTTCGATGTATTCAGGAGCCCATCCCCAATCCCGTTGGATGGATGTATTTCCCAAATAAAGCTTGATATTTTTCCCTCTGGAAATGTCATGAGCTGTCGTAACAATCTTTTGGGTCACGAAGCGTTTGGGACGAAGAGGAGATTCATGGTTAAACAAGATGCCAGAACAGGCAAACAGGTTGTACGCCTCACGATAATTCGCAACTTGCCAAAACGCGGCTGATTTTGCGACGGCATACGGGCTACGCGGGCGAAATGCCGCCATTTCGTTTGCAGCGACCTCTCCAGTGTCGCCAAAACAATCACTCGAACTTGCGTTATACAGCCTGATCGGTGCGCCAATAAATCGAATCGCTTCTAGTAGGTTTAGAGTGCCAATTGTAATGCTCTCCATGGTTTCGACTGGCAATTCGAATGAAAGACCAACCGATGTTTGCCCTGCTAGATTGTAGATTTCGTCAGGTGCAACTTTGGTAATGATTTGAAGAACGCTGCGAAAATCATTCAAAGCCATGGAATGAGTTTTGATTCGATCCAAGATGCCCAATCGAACTAGATTCCGAAAGTTTGACACTTGGGCATCTCGCGACGTCCCAACAACGGTATACCCCTTCGAAAGTAAAAGTTGAGCAAGATAGGCTCCATCTTGACCTGAAACACCACAGATAAGGGCTGTTTTCATAAGTATGTTGATGCTGTCAGTTTTAACCGTCTTAATTTTACTGAAGTTGATGCGGGATGACGATCAACGCCTTTTGCACATCCCTTCGGTACGTGAATGGAATGCTCACAGGCTCTTGGATAGATCTGGAATTCCACAGGCGATCGCCAAATGAAACCGATGGCCTATCTCAACGTGCTGTAAAAGTGTATAGATTCACGTCATCCTATCTGCCAGACAATCCAGCGATCGCATGAATCACGTTAGTTGTTTCTTATTCTGAAGAATAATGGGTGTTATCGACATAACACGTTATCCTTAAGTGGATACCGCATTATGTTGGTGCATATGCCGCTCTTAGAGAGCATGTATCGAATTCGGCTGATATTGTTGAGAGTTTGGTGTAAGCTTAAGGCATCAAAGCTTGAGTCAGGGTTCGTGAAAGTATAGCCCGTCAGTTGGTTCGAATTATTAGTGCGTCAGCTCTAGACTTGCATGTATAAGTCTGTGAGCGCTGGAAAAAGACTTTCGAGTTAATTTGGTTCGTGCAAGGCGTCTGTAGGACGATAGGTTTACGTAACTCTGGATTTTCCAACAGTTTAGCGTTGCACATTGACCGATTAAGTTTGCATCTACCTAGAAACGTCAACGACTCTGGTCCGTTGCCTGAATGAGTACCACCTCTAAAGGCTGTATTCCAGAAATCTAGCTGGAATCCGGATGTCATCACAATAAAGTTGTTGACGTTTCTATTTCTTTATCACTTGGTGTTTCCACGTTTCTCTTCAACAGTACTCTTGTGGAATGTGTTCCTCCACAAGAAAGTGCTTAATGAATGGGAACATCAACATGTTAGAAAAAGCGAAGGCTCTGGGTGTGTATCCCCCAGAGTCTTCGTTAAACAGTAGAAGATTATGCTGCCTGCCTCTACTCTTGAGGACCGATGACCATTTGTAGACGAAATCCGTTACCACCTGATTTATGATGGCGATCAGCCCAATGTCGAATGACTTCGTCCAATTCCTCAAGCGCAGCTTCGATATTCTCTTCTGGGATATCAAGTTCCTCTAAGATCCTAATGTTAAAAGGAGTTTTTTCTGCCCAGTCTCGCATGATACGAAAATATCGTGCAGTGTCTTCCACCATGATGTAAGTGCGCTCTTCTTCATCCGCTGGAGAGTAGGAGGATCGAGTCAGCGCATAAAATGGCATTCCCCATGGGCAGTCGATACGTGTAACAGTTCCAGAGTAAAGCAGCCGCCGCTTGATGTGTTCGGCTAGCGCTTCGCTCAAGGGCATCTGACGCTCTGCTGGAAGATCATCTTGTGAGCGTGTGTGCAAAAACTCAATCAGTTCCATAAATTGGAACGAATTGACAACCTGCGCATCAGGCAGCTGAGGTGGCAATTTCACTTCAAGCTGCTTTTTTTCTTGTGGCGTTAAGCTGCTTCCAGGAATACGCGATCGCCCTGGCTGCCAGGGGAAGTGTTCAATCCATACGTACGGTAGCTGGATGAGATAGCGGGGCTCCTGAGTCCCGAGCATCTTCAACAATTTACCTTCAGTCAACGCTTGTCGGACTTCTTCAACAATAACTTTGACACGTTTAGGTTCAATATGATGAAGGTGTCCCGTCATTCGCAGGTTTTGTCCCTGCTCAAGATAGGTCGTGTAGATTGCACATTTTGCAGCCGTAGCAGCCGCATCCAGAAACGCACCATGACGATGTCCACTGGTTCGCATGGCACTGAATGCCAGGTAAAGCATGATCTGATCCATTGCACTGGGGCTGAGGCGTTTAATCAGATCGACATCACTTTTCATATCAGTCTTATCGGTGACTTGCTTGTTTGAACAGAGGGTAAGGGGACAGACACAGAAAACATCTTCACTCTTACCCATAGCTTAGCCAGATAAACCAATTTTTCTCAACCTATAGATTAATTTTTCGAGAATCAATGGCAACGTCTTCATGAATGCTTTAAAAAGTTAAGTCTCCGTATAAATCGGTACTGGGTTTAAGCAGTGAAGATTGCATTAATCTGGCTAGCTGCTTTATTGTATCTCTCGCGTGTGAGTTCACAAATAATATTTAATTCGTCAACACAATACTCACTTTCCTTACATCGGTTTACTCACATCTGCATCTTGCTTGATTACGTTTCAGTTCTAGGTGTTATGCGCGCGGGGTGCGCACAACACCTAGAAATCCTGAGTGTTCAGACAAAGTGCAAGGCATGAGTAATAAATATCTGAAGCTTTACGGCCATAACAACAATCGTTCCGTGCTAACCCTTTTCACAAGGCGAGGATGATAGGATTTGTACGGCATATACGTCGAAACCTTTAGAGATGGATCTTAAATCGCTTATTCGAGATATCCCTGACTTCCCCAAACCAGGTATTTTATTTCGGGATATCACGACATTGCTACACCATCCAGATGGTCTTAAGCATTCTGTTGATTGTCTTGCCGAAAAGTTTTCCTCACAATCGATCGACTATGTTGTTGGCATTGAGTCAAGGGGATTTATTTTTGGTACCCCAGTTGCTTATGCCCTTGGAGCAGGATTTGTTCCAGTTCGTAAGTCTGGGAAGCTGCCGTCAGATGTCTATTCAGCCGAATATTCGTTGGAGTATGGAACAGATACCCTTGAGATTCATCAAGATGCGCTGAAAGCGTCGAGTCGAGTCATAATTGTGGACGATTTAATTGCAACAGGTGGGACGTCTGCTGCAACTGCGGATTTAGTGATGAAAGCTGGATGTAATCTTGTCGGGTTTGGGTTTGTAATTGAATTAGCCGACCTTAAGGGGCGACAACAATTGCCTGATGTTCCCGTTGTCAGTCTTGTAACATACTAAATATTGTTTTTGGCAATCTCAATTGTTTTTGGCAACCCTATCTTGTTCAAGCACTGGTCATGCAAGGTTAGGGGCATGCTTCTTGTGGTGAATGATGAAGTCATTCATCTAAGCCCGATTCCTTTGTCTTTATTGATGCGGTAGCTATGGCAAACGACGTTTACTCTTCTAAAGAACGCCTGAGACCCATTTTAACGAGCGTCGTCAATGTGCTGACGAGTGACACGGTGTCCTACATCATCAAACGTTTGGCACAGGCTGTACTAACCTTTTTTTTGGCTTCTGCTCTGAGTTTTACGATTATTCAACTCGCACCTGGAGACTATCTCAGCCAACTAGAACTCGATCCTCAGGTTTCGCAAGAGACCATTGAACGCTATGCAGCGCAGTTTGGCCTCGATCGCCATCCTGTTGAACAATACTTCAAGTGGTTGCAAAACATTTTTAGGCTCGATTTTGGACAAAGCTTTATCTACAGCCGACCTGTTTCCTCTCTCATCGCTGAACGAATTCCGGCAACATTGTTGCTTTCTCTGTCGTCTATCTTCATTACATGGGCGATCGCCATCCCACTGGGCATTATTGGAGCCGTTCATCAAAACCGATTGATTGATCGGGTTTTAAGAGTGATTAGCTATCTCGGTCAAGGTATTCCGACATTGATCACTGGATTACTGCTATTGTTTCTGGCGCAACTTACAACGCCACTTTTACCCGTAGGCGGCATGGTAAGCGTTGACTCTGCTGACCTTACCCCTATAGGAAAAGTACTGGATGTGTTGTGGCACATGATTTTGCCCACCTTAGCATTGAGCATAACGGGCTATGCAGGTTTGCAAAGAATTACCCGTGGAGAACTCCTCGACGTGCTTCGTCAAGACTACATCCAAACAGCGCGCGCCAAAGGATTACCAGAGAATAAGGTGATCTATGTTCATGCACTCCGTAATGCTGTTAATCCTTTGATTACACTGCTTGGATTCGAATTTTCGAGCCTCCTTAGCGGTTCATTCATCATCGAGAACTTTTTTAATTGGCCTGGTCTCGGACGTCTGAGCTTACAAGCTGTGCAGGCTCAAGACCTCTATCTCGTGATGGCGAGCCTGATGATGGGAGCCATACTATTGATTTTTGGTAATCTCATCGCAGATTTGCTTTTGAAATTCGTTGACCCACGAATTAAGTTCTCTGAGATGCAATAGAGCGGATTTTCAACTAACTGTTCTGGCCGAGCTACCTGTAAAGCTAAGGACAGGGAGTTGTTGCACAATTTCTCCCGCTCCCGCGATGGGCAGTTAATGTCGCATTGTCTATTGCATAAGATGACAATTTATACATTGCTCCAGCATGATGTGACGTGGCTATATATTGCTCAGTTTCCTCATGAGAAAGCATAGAAGAATTGGACTGAAATCGATAATTAGCATTGGAACTTTGTGCTTGATTCAGTGTATGAAATGACAGTGATCCAAGCAGCAATCCAGCTGAAATCATCCAGGTATAAGAAGCCATAAAATCTCACGAAACTTACAAAGGTGACATTCACTGCTACGTCACTCGCTGCTTTGATCAGGAAAGTTTCGGATTCGTCGGCCGAACTTAATCGGTTCTTGTTTCAAGGCTTGTGAATACGAAATTTTAGTAATGTATTTTTATGAATCCATTGAGTCTTTAAATGTGGAAAACACGGATCTCATCAAAGGTTCTCAACTGTTAATTGGGCAGATAAATCTAATAAGAAATCAATTTAGATATGTTTATATTTTCTTAAGATTTCAATAATAAGAAAATGTCCATCTCTTTTCTGCGGTGATGTCCGGTAAATAGGCTTTGCAACGATTATCAACTCATCTTCCAAGCAAGAGCATGAGTACTACAAAATCCCATCACGTGTGTTTGGTTCACGATTCATCGTGGGTTCAATCGATAGGCACTGAAATGCCCTGACTTGAATCCAATTGCCTGAGACGTTTAACGTTCCGAATAGCATTAATTCACATGGACTTGAGAGTCTTCGGAGCCGTTGTTCAATGAGAACACTTAGGGTTACAAGGTTTAGGGGCTGGTTTGCGTGCTGTTCGGGCTCTTTAATCTCAAATTGATAGACTTGATTGCCTTGTCGCTGAAATCGACCAAGGAAGCGATCGCCAAGCGCATGGTGATGGGGCTCCTCCTGATTCGCCTTGAGCACATTAGGGAGTGATGGATCTGAAGCATGATATCCATCCGCAGGATAGTGATCCGGATGGTTGAGGTAATAGCGCTGCTGATTGCCCCATTCTGAATGGCGTGGAATCGCATCAAATAAGGGAACAACCGTTGCAGGCGCGATCGCATCAGTAAGCAGTGCGTCTTGAAGCATCGCCACTGAAAGATCGCGTGGTTGGCATTGAGATTCAACACAAAGAGCAGCAGCCATGCCCGCAGCTTGACCGATGCCTAACACCACTGGCTGTAGCCGCGTCGCCCCGTTAGCAATGTGAGAGACTGAAATGTTTTTCTCACACACGAGCAATCCATCCACAGCCTGCGGGATCAGACTTCGATAGGGAATCGTGAAGGGAGTTCCTGTCCATCGACCACCCCATCGAATCGATTTTGGCGTGAGCGTCAAGTTGGTCGATTCTGGCAATGGATAATGATGGTCGTTTGGATAGTTTCCCATAGCGATCGCATCAGAGCATCCGCTTTCATCGACTGGGAGTCTGGCAACGTTTCCATCTTTTTGAGGTAAGACATCGTGTTCGCATACGGTTGTTAGCCCAATGAGCCGACGACTCTCTCTCATATAGGGACCGAGCGCAAACGCACCGCCGCCAAGACTCATGGGATCGTTGGGGAACATGTCGGTCGCCAGATCATATCGTCGACCCAAATGCGTTTGGATGACACAAGCAAAATCACGCGAATGGTCCAGCGCTTCCTGAAAGAACTCACGACGGGCGTCAGATGATTCAATCAGTCGGTTGAGGCGATCGCCATAGTCATTCCCGCATTGGGGCCAATTAATCATGAAGCGATCGCCCGGTAATCGCCCATAATTGAGAAACTGCTCGGGGTCATATCCATCCAGAAACCCCTTAAACGCATCAAGATTCATTTCTGAAGACGGAACAATGATAGGCACATCAGCTTGTTCTCCAACGTCACGCAGCATCACCACCCATGTTGGGGTTTGCACGGGATAGGCTTGTGTGAGCGAGTTTTCGATTGATGGGGCGCTGGGTTCACCAAAGTCTGCTTTCAGTTCCCAGCCCCAGCGGTAGGGGACATCAGCCAGCGCAAGAACATCACCCAATTCCGTGCCGTCTAAAATAACCGTCGCGGTGATGGTGTAGTCACTGAACCGAACCGATGATAGGCGATCGCCTGTCCGCTGAACTTCGAGCGGGACTTGGCCAGAAATCCACACAAGATTCGGCAACTCAGCAACCCAATCTGAAAAAATCTCTGCGCCGACCTTCGGCTGATAGGTGAAAAAGCTAACCCACCCGTGATGCAATCCGCCAATGTGCCGTTGATGAAGCTCCGTGAGAAACGCTCCCCATAACCCCGTGTGAAACGCTTCCAGTTCATTGCCGTCAGGAGCAGACACGCCTGCTGCCGTGAGCATGCCACCGAGCCATGAATATTCACTCACGAGCACCACTCGAACCCCTCGACGAGCCGCTTGAATCGCTGCCGCCGTTCCACCGGTTCCACCGCCAACGACTAATACATCACAGTCAAGACATTCCATATTCGTTCATACCAATGCTTTGAATTGGTATTAGCAGTAGGGGGTTACGTCTTCACCACAGTCGTCTGCAAGATATGAAAGAGCACGAAATCGAATGCCCACGAGCTGTTCGTAGAGTGGGTTGAGCTTACACATCGGCGGAATGTGAACGACTTTTTTCCCGAATAGCTTCACATCACGCTCAAACGGACACTGTGGAGGAATCATCTTGCATAAAAATCGGGCAACGCTGGGATCGTGTATGTTTAGCTCATCAAGCCAATCTTTAACCGGCCTTAATGGATCAATCGAACTACCTTCCTGGGGAGGTTGAAGGCCACTCGACAATCCTGCTGAATAAGCTGCATCCGCTTGAGCAGAGGCTGACGGTTGAACCACTGGTTCAGAATCTATTCCAGCAGAGGGTTGAAGCGTAAGTCGAAGCGATGCTAATACATCCGGATTACGTTCCAACACCATGCAGAATTGCTGCAAGAGTTCATCTTCGGACTGAGAATAGACGCCGTCGGCGATCGCCACCATCACGGCAGTTCGCAAAAAGTTCTCGGCTAAATTAGGATCCGATCCTAGGGTTTGCGCGAGTTCTTCAGGGGAAATCACTTCGAGGGAATCAATATTGGCGTCGGGTGCAATTTCGTCTTGGGTTAGGCTGACAATCATCTCCCGTTCTTCAGGATCAAAGTGTCCATCGGCCCAGGCAATGCTGGCGAGCCCCCGCAGCCATACGGAAATCTGTGTGTGTCGGTCAGGCGACTGAATTGTACGAGTCATAAACCTATCCACTAAAAAATGAAATAACTTGATGCCGATGCTCACATTTTGCACCCAGGCGTTGTGGGCGTGCAGCACGCACCCACAACACTTAAATATCCTAAGTGATTAGGCAAGGCACAAGATGTAAAGATGTCTATCTGGAAGCATATGTCTAAGGCTAAGCCCTCTAAAAGACCCCACAAGGATGGAATGAAGAACATACATCCGATGCCAAGACCGCAGCGTGATGGGCTTGTTTGCGCCGTTGATAAGCAGTTGATAGGCATATGCCGCCTCAATACTAACGCGTCTGCTGTACGCTAAAACCTGATGTCCTTTGCCGTAAGTTATGAAACGCCTTTTATCAATTGCAATCAGCCTTGTGATTTTGGCATTGATCTATTGGAAAATTGACCTCAACGGACTGGCAGAGGTCTTTCGTGACTGCGATCGCCGATGGATGGCGATTAGCTTGAGCATGGTGATTCCAATCACTGCTATTACCTCATGGCGACTCCAGCAGCTCGCTCCTCCTCAAGCCAAATTAGGCTTTGGGGAAGCGAATCGGCTGATTCTAGCAGCCAGTAGCCTCAATATGGTGCTGCCATCGAAGATGGGAGACATTGCGAAGGCTTACTTTATGCGCGATCGCGGTCACCTGAGCGGCACACTTGCATTGTCGCTGGTGGTTTTTGAGAAAACGTGCGATATGTTGTCGCTGCTGCTGTGGTGTGTCTTTGGGCTGACGCTCTATGGGCAGAAAGACACGGTGTTTTGGATTATGACCTTTTGCATCTTTGCAGGATTAGTGCTGGGGTCACTGATGCTGGTCTCTCCGCAGTTTGCCCATCGCTTTTTTGGTGCAGCAGAGGCGATCGCCCCTAAGAAAATTCGCCCAAAGCTAGCCAAAATGAAAGCCTCCTGGCAAGACATGCATGCTTATTTTTGGCGCGATCGCGATCAGCTTTTAAGGATTACCAGCGTCTCCATATTCATTTGGTTCTTGCATCTGCTACAAATCTGGTTTTTCATTCTGGCACTTAAGGCTTGGGCTCCCTTTTTAGCCAACTTGGCATTATCGCCCTTGGCCATTCTCGCTGGGCTGCTCCCTCTCACGTTCGCAGGTGTCGGCACCCGGGATGCAGCGCTCATTCTGTTTTATCAACCTTACTTTGATGCCACGACTGGTGCAGCATTGGGGTTACTATGTACATCGCGTTATTTCATTCCGGCGATCGGCGGCTTACCCTTCCTAGGACAATATTTAACGTCTCTGAAGAACATGAAGCAGGAAACCCCTGTGCCCCCTCGGCCAACCCAATAGAAGTGAACGAACAGCGAAGCAGTCAAACGCCAGTAAAACCTGGTTAAGTGCTGAGGGAGACCGATGAAGCTGTCTTATGGACGGATCTGACAGTCATCTCAACTCTCACAGAATCACTAGTCTCATTGGGGCATGAGTGTTCCATTCATGGAAGCATTGTAGAAATTCGCATCGTCAAGCTGAGCACTCATCAGCACGGCTTCTGTTAAATCGGCTTCTCCAAAATTGACCCAATAAAGCTTGGATCGATATAGATTCGCCTTTTCCAGATTGGCACCTCGAAACGATGTCCACATTAGTGACGCATTGCGCAACTCGCTCTCTCGCAACCCAGCGTTCATAAAATTGGCACCATTTGCTTTCACTCGATTCAAAATCGCATGGCTAACGTTCGCCTCTTCGAAACTAGCCCCGTGAAGAACGGCATCGGTCAAGTTCGCGTGCTCAAGAACTGCACCGCCTAAAATGGCATTTGTGAGAATGGCGCGTTCCATCATTGCAGACGTCAAATTAGCTTCGATGAGTTTCGAACGGGCAAGATTGGCATCCCTAAGATTGGCCTCAGATAAGTCGGCATAATCTAAGATTGCTTCGCTCAAATTCACTTCGTTGAGCTGTGCACGTTGAAGATTGGCATGCACTAAATCGACGCTCCGCATTCCTGCATCATCCAACAAACAACCCACTAATGTTGAATGGGTCAATGTTGCGCCAATGAGGTTAACGCGTCGACAATCTGCCGCACTTAAATTCGCATGTTGAAGCTTTGCCTCTCGAAGATTGGCGCGAAACAGCACAGCCCCTTCTAAATTTGCATTCGCTAAGTTGGCGCGACGAAAGTCCGCGTTTGTTAGTATTTGCCCTCGTAAGTCGGCATAGGCTAGATCGATGCCTCGAAAGTCTCGGGTCCCGGCTCCATACTCTTTCAGCAGCGTATCTGCACCCATGATGTTTCGTTATTAATCAACTGCTCTGCATCAGTGATTATCCTCCATAGTTTAGGCACGAAACGTAAATAAACTCCAATTTTTGTGTGATGGGTCGCATACAAACCCGTCGTCATGGACAATGAGCAAGGCTATTGAATCTTTTAGTGCTGAAACGTCAGGTCTAGCAGAATGGCATCTGAATTAACCGTTAGAAATCTCCATGCCTGTTTTGGTGGACAGACTGGGTTTTATACGCACTCATCAACGGCGTGCAATGGGAGCATGAATTTTTCGGTATACACGCCCCCTCAAGCGCGATCGCAATCGGTTCCAGTACTTTACTTCTTGTCTGGTCTGACCTGTACTGACGAAAACTTCATGGCGAAGGCAGGCGCACAACGCTACGCCGCTCAACATGGCATTATGCTGGTCGCGCCTGACACGAGTCCTAGAGATGCCAATATTCCTGGAGAGAATGACCATTGGGATTTTGGCACCGGAGCAGGATTTTATCTCGATGCAACGGTCGCACCTTGGAGTGATCACTATCGAATGTATCGCTATGTGGTCAGCGAACTTCCTCAGGTCATTGCTCAGCATTTTCCCGCTGATCAAAACCGCCAGGGCATTTTTGGGCACTCCATGGGTGGTCACGGAGCACTCGTCTGCGGGCTTCGAAATCCAGAGCAATACCGATCGATTTCTGCGTTCGCCCCAATCGCAGCTCCCAGCCAATGTCCATGGGGGCAAAAGGCATTCACTCAATATTTAGGCCCTGACCCCAATGCTTGGGCAAATTATGATGCAAGTCAGCTTGTTGCCCAGTATGCAAGCGATCGCCCGATTCTAATCGATCAAGGAACGGCCGATTCATTTCTTGAGCAGAACCAGCTATTGCCTGACGTGTTTGAAGCAGCGTGTCAAAACGCCCACCAGCCATTGACCTTGCGCATGCAGCCTAACTACGATCACGGCTATTACTTCATTGCATCGTTTATGGAAGACCACATCGCTCATCATGCCGTTCTGTTGTGTCAATCGTAAGATTTTTCTTGAACCTATGGCGGTTTGCCGATGAGTTAAGCGCAAACTGCACTTAACCAATGCGTATAGCGCTATGAATGATGCGAAATGCGCATTGAACGTCATGCCGGGTCAGCCCATCAAATAATCTTGGTATTGGTAGATACAAAGCAAGCAATCGCTTTTCTCTACTCTTGAACAGAAGAATCGCTCCAATACGATGCATAGATGTTTATCTTTGATTGCAGGGTTTGAGGGTGTTCTAGTGAGGTCTGTCTGAACCATTGACTAGGCTTACGAAACTGCTGGTCAACCCTAGCTTGACCGTAAGCTAAACGCTACCGATGCAATAGCAATGGACTTGGGCGGATTTAGATACCGTCGGTGCTCTGCCCATTGATCCCCCCATGCATTTAATGTTGCGATTCTCTGGTGGCGGATATGAAGGACGATGAGTCATGCGGCTTGAACAATTGCAGGCATTTCTTGCAGTTTCTGAAACAAAGAGTTTTCAAGAGGCTGCTCGACAGTGTGGCGTCACGCAGTCAACCGTGAGTCGCCAGATTCAAGCATTGGAAGCGTTGCTTGGATTGTCCTTGTTTCATCGCGGCACCCAAGCAACGCTCACCGTTGCTGGCGATCGCTTTGCACGTCGGGCAGCAAAGATTTGTCAAGAGTGGCATTTGGCCACCGAGGAACTTAACGAGCTACGCGAAGGAAAACAGCGCGAACTGTGTATTGCCGTTATCCACTCGGTATGCGCTTACTATTTGCCGCCAGTGCTCCAAGAATTTTCGTTGTCTTATCCAGATGTTCAGCTCCGCGTCACCTCCCTCGGAAGCGATCGCGCGCTAAAGGTTCTTAAGGATGGCCTAGTGGATGCTGCCATCGTCATGAATAACCGATTTTTTACAGCTCGTCCTGAATTTGTTGTAGACTCGTTGTTCCGAGAATCAATTGATGTGTTGATGGCGTCCAATCATCCACTTGCGTCTTTTGATGCCCTTGCATGGAGCGACCTTGCTCAGTATCCTCAGGTTGTCTTTAAAGATGGTTATGGAATGCAGCGGCTCGTGCAAGAGCAATTTCAGCATCAAGACTTGACCCTGAAAAGCGTCTTAGAGTTAAACACGTTGGATGCGTTTCGCGGAGTGGTTCGTCACGGTCAATCCATCGCTCTACTACCGTACTCTGCGCTCCATGATGTGAAAAATGATCCCGCATTAGTGATTCGCCCAACGGTCAATCCAACCTTGACCCGTGAGGTGGTCCTAGTGACAACTCAGGATCGATTAGAGATTCCACCCATTCAGCGTTTTCGAACATTAGTGAAAAATTTGATTGGCCATCCAGAACGATCGCCTCATCTAGAGATGATCGGAACCACACGTTAGCACCATGGGATGATAGCTGATGAGCAATCGTTTCCGAGATCTTCTTCGCAAGGTCGGTAGCGGACACCATACAAGCGAACACTTGACCCGTGATGAGTCAGCAGAGGCTGCACGGATGATGTTGACTCAAGAAGCGACCCCCGCACAGATTGGGGCATTCATGATTGCCCATCGCATCAAGCGACCAACGGGAGAAGAGTTGGCCGGAATGCTGGATATCTATCGAGACCTTGGTCCTGCGCTCGATCCAATCGAGTCAGCGTTACCAGTGTTAGTTTTAAATTCTCCCTATGATGGGCGATCGCGCACGACACCGATTAGTCCTCTAACGGCCCTCATCGTCGCCACAAAACAATACCCGGTTCTCCTGCATGGAGGAGAACGAATGCCCACAAAATACGGCATACCGCTGATTGATATCTGGAAAGCGTTGGGTGTTGATTGGACAACAGTCTCCGTCGCAACCCTTCAGCGAATCTTTGAGAAGACACACGTTGGGTTTGTGTATCTCCCCAATCACTTTCCACTTGCCCAGGGACTCGTACCTTATCGAGATCAGCTAGGGAAACGGCCTCCCCAAGCAACCCTTGAGCTGATGTGGTGTCCCTACAAAGGAAACGCTTTGATGGTGTGTGGGTTTGTCCACCCTCCCACTGAACGGATGATTCGACAGGCTGTCGCCCTGCATCGACCTATGCCATTTTTAGCGGTCAAAGGATTGGAAGGGAGCTGCGATTTGCCGCGCGATCGCACCTGCATCATTGGTCTCAGCGATCAACTCGATCAATCCCACCGCATCGTCTCACCTCCGGCGACTGACTCCAATCACCCACATCAGCAGGCCGATATGGCTGGGAACAGTGCGGCGATCGCCGATGACACACATCTGTTCTTGCACCCACGAGAATATGGATTTGATGGCAAAGACGTCCCCTTCGTGTCGGATGCACAAGTCTTCAATGACACCCTAGCGGTTCTGAAAGGTGAATCCTCTGAGTTGCTAAGGTCAGCAATCT
>JBCBLF010000091.1:0-17200 GCA_038520475.1 Cyanobacteria bacterium J06627_8 | reverse complement strand
CCGCGATGGAAAGCCTCTCGTTGATCCCGTGCGATCGCGCTGGTTCAACACATTAGAATTTCGACAGGCCGTTTCCTACGCCATCGATCGTCAAACGATGATCAACAATATCTTTCAGGGTCTTGGAGAACCTCAGACATCACCCATCACTGTTCAAAGTCCTTACTATCTTCCTCCAGAGGAAGGGCTGAAAAACTACACCTACGACCTCGACAAAGCAAGAGAACTTTTACAGCAAGCAGGGTTTCAATACAATGCCAGCAATCGACTCATTGATTGGGACGGTAACCTAGTCCGCTTTTCGCTCATTACGAATGCCGGTAACAATATTCGGGAAGCCATGGGTGCCCAAATCAAGCGTGACTTAGAGAAAATTGGCATACAGGTCGACTTCCAACCGATTGCCTTCAGTACATTAGTTGAGAAATTAACAAAATTTTTGGACTGGGAATGTTTCTTGTTGGGTCTGACCGGCGGAATGGAACCGAACGGTGGAGCTACCGTTTGGCTCACCGATGGCAGTTTGCATACGTTTAACCAGCAATCTCCTGATCCAGAAAATCCGTTGACGGGTCGAGAAATTGCCGACTGGGAGCAAGAAATTAGCGACATCTATGTGAAAGCAGCTCAAGAGCTCAATGAAGAGAAACGCCGCGAACTCTACGCTAGGAGTCAGAGACTGACTCAGGAATATCTCCCTTTCATTTATTTGGTGAATTCCTTATCGCTTTCTGCCGTGCGAAATCGAGTGACGGGCATTGAGTATTCTGCACTAGGCGGCACGCTGTGGAATCTCGAAGATCTAAAGTTGAGTGAGGAGTAAGGGATTTGACGCAGCCCAGAGACCTTCGTAATCTTCTCCAAAGGGTGGCTCAAGGAACCCTTAGCCTAGACGCAGCGATGGACAAACTCAGATACTTTGACTTTGAGCCTGTAGACGAATTTGCAAAAATTGATCATCATCGTGCCCTTCGCACGGGTTTTCCAGAGGTAATCTGGGGACAAGATAAGACGCCTGAGCAGCTTGTTAAAATCATGAATGCTATGCGCAATAGCACTCGTGTCGTCATGGCAACGCGGATTGAGGAATCCGTATATGAGCAGTTGAAGGCACAGATTCATGACTTGCAGTATTTTCCCCAAGCCAGAATTTGCGCGATCGCCTCGCAATATCAGCAGCTGCGTTCATCACCCAGTTCATATGCCGGTAGCATCACGATTATTTCAGCGGGTACGGCCGATTTGCCGGTTGCCGAAGAAGCTGCCATCACTGGCGAGTTATGTGGGTTTAGCGTCAAACGACTCTGGGATGTCGGCGTCTCTGGCATTCATCGGCTGCTAGATAATCGCGACCTGATTACCAATGCAGACGTCATTGTCGTTGTTGCTGGTATGGAAGGCGCACTGCCCAGCGTCGTTGCAGGTTTGGCCCAATGTCCAGTTATTGCAGTACCGACTAGCATTGGCTACGGAGCGCACTTCAACGGCCTGGCACCCCTCTTAACCATGCTCAACTCCTGTGCAACGGGCATTGGCGTTGTGAATATCGACAATGGATTCGGTGCAGCAATGTTAGCTGGACAAATTCTTCGAACAGCAAATCGCTTAAGAGCATCCGAAAAAAATTAATTTTGTCTTAGCACACGATTTAAAGGCTTAAATGAAGGCGCTGCAATGCAACGCTTTTAACTAATCTAGAATCTGAATTGTGATCTGAGATTTGAAAGTTAGCATCCTGACCAGACCGCTACCTGCCGAGTTATCCTAGCGTTCCTGATAAAAAATTTCAGGCTGCTTTTGCATCACGCCAAAACCTCAGCAGCATCCCCTGCATAAGGGGTTTCACGCCACATGAATACAACAATTAAACTGGGCGTTCCCAAGGTTCACCATACGGTCGATAGCCAACCCGCTTGAACGCAGAGATCATCCGCACATTATCCACAGATGTGTCACACAAGACTCGCCAAACTCCAACCTCTTGTAATGTCTGTGTCCCTTTCAACAAAAGATCAGTTGCTAATCCAAGCCCTCGGTATTTGGGTATGACCCCAATGTAATAGATTGTTCCTTCCTCCAAACCATCTTTGGCATACCCTGAAAAAATAACCGGAAGGACAAAACCTACAATTTCCCTTTGTTCATTGAGTCCAAACTGCCACCATTCATCTTGATACGAAAAGCCCTCTTTTGCCTGAGTAAGAAACAGCTCAACCGCTGTATACAGATTGGGTCCTGATGCTCTTCGCTGATCGCTAGCATCAACTGATTCAGCCATGACCTGAGCAACGATTGAAATTAATCGATCGTCCGACATCGCCTTAGCTGGCTCATAGGTCAATCGAGATGACACCTCAACTAATGGTTGCGGCTCTTCCCAAACAAAAGGCAATTTTAGATAGGTTTGCTGACTCATTGGTAATCGCAACGACAATCGTAAATCATGAACATACTACATGATATTACAAAATAATTGTTGCCTGAATTTCGAACACTCATAGGACTTTCGGGCTATTGTCCCAACCTGAGGTTCAGCAGTCTAACAAACTAGCTCCGGTTCCTGAATTTCCGTGGCGATCGCCGGACGATGCACCCATGGATACCGAGCTTCAAGCTGAGCAGCGATCGCAATCAGTGTTGTTTCGTCTGCGGGTCGGCCAACAATCTGTACCCCAACAGGCAAGTTGTTCTTAGTCAGGTGCACAGGTAAAGCAATCGAAGGCTGACCACTAGCATTAAACGGAGGACAAGGGAAGACCCACTGTGTCACTTTTTCAAGTAGCACCTCAGGGCTCAGATCCTTCCATTCTCCAACTCGAATCGTGTGATGAAGATACGTGGGCATGACCACCGCATCATATTGACTGAAATGAACAACAATTTGACGGGCGATCGCTTGCATTTTCCACAGATTCTCAAAATATGATGCGGCTGAGTCATTTTGCGCAATCAACCATTGGTTAATGGGACTCATCGCTTCAACCGGAATCCCTGCGGAGCCAACACAGGCGCGATAAACTACCGTGAACGGTTCAACCAGGGCACTACAATCCAATTGAGTCTCCTCAATGATGTGGCCCAAGTCTTGAAGCCGTTGCACCATCGTCAGCACCGCCTCCTTACAAACCGTATCAGCCTCACCGGCTGGAGCTACTCCTGTCATGAAGCCAATTTTTAACGGCTGGATAGACTCGCTGGTTCGATGACGAGTCGCCGTATCTAGAAATGATTCTTGAGGATTAGGCAACCAATACGGGTCACCAACCACGTATCCAGATGCGATATCCAAAAACGCGGCGGAATCTGCAACCGTATGTGAGAGCGCTCCTAATGTCCCAATACCTCCGGGTGTATCGCCAATCGGTGCATAAGAGATCCGACCCCGTGATGGTTTTAGGCCAATTAATCCACAGCAACTTGCAGGACCACGAATGGAACCGCCACCATCAGAGCCTTGTGCAATAGAACATAAGCCAGCTGCGAGCGCTGCTGCGGCTCCACCACTGCTACCACCGGGAGTGTAATCTAAGTTCCAGGGATTACGCGTTGGAAGGAATCCTACCGATTCAGTAAACGGCATCGTCCCCATCTCTGGAGCCGCCGTTTTACCCAGAATGACAAACCCGGCCTGCTTAATCTTACTGACAACAGCGTCATCAAAGTCACAGATATTCTCCTTCAGTGCTTGACTCCCAATCGTGAAGCGAACCCCTTTCATTGGGTTCAAATCTTTGACCGATATCGGCACTCCAAAGAAAGGAGGGAGCTCAGAGGCATCTGATGCTGCAAGCTGCTCAGTTTTTGCTTGTGCATCTTGTCGTGCTTGCTCGGTAAGAACCGTGAAATAGCTGCCCAAGGATGGGTCAATGGCTTCAATGCGTTGAAGATATAGATCCGTCAGCTCGACAGGAGAAATCGCCTTCGTTCGAATTAACCGAGCCTGTTCAATAGCAGGCAAAAACGCTAGCTCAGATGGATTCATGATATTTAGGATTAAGGCACGACCGTAGCGGATTCCTAACACTCAAAAGCGTAACGCGATCGCAAAGTTGCTACAGCCGATAATCTAACAAGGCAGTACGAACCGTAGAAAATGTGTCCTGACAGTTTTTGAATTGGCGATTCTGGTGAGATTGCTGTTGTCGGTGTTCAACGATTACTGTCATTCAGCTAACATAGATTGCACTTGAATGTGAGACGCACAAGCCTTAGCCCGTTCCCGTGCCATGTCCGTCGTGTCTCCCAAGGCGATCGCTACTCCCATTCGTCGATTTTTTCGACACATGGGTTTGCCAAACAATCGGAGCTTGCTCATCGGAATCTGAAGGGCGTGATCCATACCAGTGAACTGTGGCTGCTCTCCAGGACCATCCGCTAAAATCACCGCTGACGCACCCGGTTGAATAAGTGAAATGTCTCCGATGGGTAATCCTAGAATTGCACGCACATGGAGCTCAAACTCAGACATATGCTGGCTGGCTAGGGTAACCATGCCCGTGTCATGGGGTCGAGGACTCACTTCACTGAAATACACCGTTTGCTGTCCACTGGCATCACCTTGAATGAACAGCTCAACGCCGAAAATACCCCAGCCGCCTAGAGCGGTAGTAATGGTTTCGGCGATCGCCTCGCAGTCTGCAATTGTTTGAGCCGGAAGCAGACAGGGCTGCCACGATTCTCGATAGTCGCCGTCTACTTGCACATGACCAATCGGCGGACAGAATTTTGTGCCATCAATCGCACGCACGGTCAACAGAGTAATTTCAGTGTCGAACGGGACAAATCCTTCAACAATCACCCGTTGTCCTTGGGTACGACCACCAGACTGCGCATAGGTCCAAGCAGGGTCAATCTGCTCTTCTGTGCGAATAATGCTTTGTCCTTTACCAGACGAACTCATAATCGGCTTCACCACACACGGCAAGCCAAGCTCGGCGATCGCCGCTCGATACTCCGCTTCGTTGCCCGCAAACCGATACGGTGATGTGTTAAGCCCAAGTTCCTCAGCGGCGAGACGACGAATACCCTCTCGATTCATCGTCAGCTGCGTTGCTTTCGCAGTTGGAATCACGGTCCATCCTTCTGACTCAAGTTCAACCAAGGTATCTGTGGCGATCGCCTCTACTTCTGGCACAATCAGGCTGGGTTTTTCTTGCTCAACCAAGGCCCGCACCTGATCACCATTTAACATGTTGATGACGTGAGACCGATGGGCAACTTGCATTGCCGGTGCGCGATCGTAAGCATCCACTGCAATGACCTCAACACCCAAACGCATCGCTTCCAGCGTTACCTCGCGCCCAAGTTCACCAGATCCCAGCAATAGCAGTCGTTTCGCGCCAGGTTGAAAGGGAGTACCCCACTGAATTGGAGTAGAAGAGACGGATGCGGTTGCAGAATTCGCCATCATGACGTTGAACTTAAAACTCAATTACTTTGTAAAGGTCTGCCATCACTAGTTCTACATTGATCGATTGCAGATGAAAGAACTGATCAAGACCTCCATATTCTGTAAACAACCACTGGTTTTCAGATTGCTTCACATAGTGCTCGACATGGGGTTGATATTGATCAATCAACAAATAATCTTGAAACGTAGGAATCGTTCGATAGGCAGCAAACTTATCACCTCGATCATAGCCCTCTGTGGACTCAGAGAATACCTCCGCTATCACAATCGGGTTCATGACGGTATCTTTGCGTCCAGGTTTGAGCTCCACAGGACGAGGAGTTATCATCGCATCAGGATACGTGACAGGTCACGTTCGGGAATCCACAGTCGTTGATCGGTAATAAAAACGCTGTAAGGTTGACCTTTTAGAGCAACGCGCAAAAGTGTATTTAAAACGCTATTGATTTCATTGTGGGCAGGAGTTCCTCCTGTCGTCGGTATAATTCTTCCATTGCAATATTCATTGCGAATCTCGGCATCAACTTCACATGCTAAGTATTCTTCTGCACTGTAGGTTTTCGGCTGAGATGCAGATACAGTCATGATGCCAGTACTCTCTTTTTCTCATCTGCTTCGTATGACTCACTTTTTCACTCTGGAACACGTCTCAGAACTCTACCAATGCCCAGAGACCATGATTAGCGAAACCGTTAGACTGACCTTCAAAACATTCCACGCAACGTATCAAGCAACCTCTCTCACAGCATGAAATTTATCTTGTATTGGTGCAACGTCGACTTATGAGTCAGCTCGATCTCTTTATCTTAGTGGTTTACACGATCACGGTCATTATCGTGGTGACACGCGCCATTGACTCATTAGATAAAAAGACAACGATTTCATTTGATGATGCGCCGTTCAAAGAAAAACTTGAGCAGTATGGATTAGCCGATAAACTCGCTGTAAAGTTCGCCTTTGACAAGCGTTACGCCCTGATGGATCACCCATCGAAGCTATCACTCACACTCGAAAATAAGTTAGAGGATGCCGTGTATGTCGATTGGGATCGAAGCTCTATTGCAGAACCGGGCGGGCGATCGCGCCGGGCCATTCGATTGACGCCCTACGGAAGCCCTGACTTGTCAAAAGCACAAGTCTACACTGTAATACCGCCGGGCAGCAGTGTTAAAGAAACCATCACAGCCGAAGGATGTCTAACGTCTGATAGCGAGAACCCTGAGATTCTCAAACCGACACAGTCATTGATGAGTATGGCAGCCGTCCAGAAAAACAAAAAGCTGTTTGGAGCGTTTCTAGCCGAAAAAGCTGCACTTGTCTATACCGTATGGCTGGTGGTGCAGACTGGAGAAATCGAAAGTACCCAGCGTGGCGATCGCCTGTATGTCTTGCCATGTAATATCGTCACGAAAAAGGTTCCATGGACCGATTCGCTACCCTGGAAAGGATAATCACGCAAACCAAAAGGACGAATGGCATAGAGTCGTGAGACTCTATGCCATTCGTCCTTTTGGTTTTAAACAACCATTATCTTTCAGCAAAGATACAACATTAGGTCGTTATTAACTCAGCAGGTAATCGCTTGAACGATAGTCGTTCATTCTCGACATCTACAAAGATGGTGTCACCTTCATGGAACTCGCCTCGCAGAATCGCTTTAGCAATTTGCGTTTCGAGTTCTTTTTGAATGGCGCGCTTAAGCGGTCGAGCGCCATACACTGGGTCATAGCCAATTTCTGCTAAGAAATCGAGCGCCGCATCTGAAAGACGGAGGGCCATCTTTTTCTCATCCAATCGTCGAGACAAAATCTGCGTTTGGATTTTGACAATCTCTCGTAGCTGCTCTTGTCGAAGGCTGTGGAAGATGATGACTTCATCAATTCGGTTGAGGAATTCGGGGCGGAAGCTATCTCGCATCGCAGTCATAACGCGCGATCGCATTTCATCGTACTGACTATCATCTCCGGCCACATCCAAAATGTATTGAGAACCGATGTTACTTGTCATGATAATAATGGTGTTTTTGAAGTCCACCGTATGACCTTGGGAGTCAGTGACACGACCATCATCTAGGATTTGCAACATGATGTTGAAAACATCAGGGTGCGCTTTCTCAATTTCATCAAATAGCACGACCGAATACGGACGCCGCCGCACCGCTTCAGTCAATTGTCCCCCTTCGTCATAACCGACATATCCAGGAGGAGCACCGACTAGCCGCGAAACAGAATGCTTCTCCATGTACTCAGACATGTCGATGCGGACGATCGCCTCTTCTGTATCAAACAAGTAAGAAGCGAGGGCTTTTGCCAGCTCGGTCTTACCAACCCCAGTTGGCCCCAGGAAGATGAAGCTAGCGGTCGGGCGATTCGGATCAGCAAGACCTGCACGAGAGCGCTGAATAGCATCTGCCACCGCAGTCACGGCTTCTTCCTGGCCGATGACACGCTCATGCAAGACATCTTCGAGATGCAGCAGCTTTTGCATCTCTGACTCAACAAGCTTACTAACAGGAATGCCCGTCCATTTAGAAATGATCTCTGCGATATCGGCTTCAGTCACTTCTTCTCGCAACAGCGACTTTCCACTCTGCTGGACGTCAGCCAGCTTAGCTTCGGTCGCAGCAAGCTGTGTTTGGAGTTCGCTCAGCTTTCCATAGCGGAGTTCAGCTGCACGGTTGAGATCATAATTGCGCTCAGCTTCGGGAATCTCAACATTCACGATATGGTCGATTTCCTGCTTGAGAGTACTGCGCTGATCTAAAATTTCTTTCTCCGCCTGCCACTGAGCATTGAAGCTACTCTGCTGCTCTTTCAGATCAGCAAGCTCCTTCTCTAAGCGCTCTCGACGTTCGAGTGATGCCGGATCAACCTCTTTTTGAAGGGACAAGCGCTCCATTTCCAGCTGAAGGATTTTTCGATCAACCTCGTCTAGCTCCTCTGGTTTGGAGGTCGTCTCCATCTTCAACTTCGCAGCTGATTCATCAACCAGGTCAATGGCTTTATCCGGCAAGAAGCGATCGCTAATATACCGAGTTGACAGCGTTGCCGCCGCCACCAACGCACTGTCAGCAATCTTGACGTTGTGGTGAGTTTCGTACCGATCTTTCAGGCCCCGCAGAATCGAAATTGTGTCTTCCACACTCGGCTGATCGATGTAGACTTGCTGGAATCGACGCTCCAGCGCCGCATCCTTCTCGATGTATTTCCGATATTCATCCAACGTTGTTGCACCAATACAGCGCAGCTCACCCCTTGCTAACATCGGCTTTAAAAGATTTCCCGCATCCATCGCACCCTGCGTGGCTCCAGCACCAACAACGGTGTGAATCTCATCGATGAACATGATGATCTGGCCTTCGGACTCAGTGACTTCTTTGAGGACCGCTTTGAGTCGCTCCTCAAATTCACCCCGATATTTTGCACCCGCGATGAGAGCACCCATGTCCAGGGCAATGAGTTTGCGATCGCGCAACGACTCCGGCACATCTCCCTTAACAATGCGCTGGGCCAAACCTTCAGCGATCGCCGTTTTACCAACACCGGGCTCTCCAATCAAGACCGGATTATTCTTCGTCCGACGAGAGAGAATCTGGATGGTCCGACGAATCTCATCATCTCGACCAATCACCGGGTCAAGCTTACCTTCTCGGGCAAACTGCGTCAGATCGCGCCCATATTTTTCAAGGGATTCGTACTTTCCTTCAGGATTCTGATCCGTCACCTTCTGATTTCCTCTGATCTGCTGAATGATGTCTTTGAGTTTACCGTCATCCAATTGAAACTCTTTGAACAAGCCTTGACCAAATCGGCTATCCTTCAAAAAGCCCAATAGGATATGTTCAACGGAAATGTAATCATCATCGTAGTCTTTACGATAGGCATCAGCACGATCGAGCAGGCTGTCCAGCGATCGCCCCAAATAAACAGATGTGCTTGCTCCTGAGACCTTTGGCTGCTTTTGGATGAACTGCTCCGTGTAGTCACGAACACGCTCGACACTGACATTCGCTTTGTTGAGGATGCTAGTTACCAGTCCTTCTTGCTCAAGCAAAGAGCGCATCAAGTGCTCCGATTCAATCTGCTGTTGCTGGAGCTGTTTCGCGATGTCAGGAGTGCGGGCGATCGCTTCCCAGGCCTTTTCGGTGAATTGATTGGGGTTATTGGGTTGCATGTTAGCGGATTCCCCTCTAGCAATAGTGATATGACTCCAGGATCATGCGGCAGCAAGATTTGCGAGTAGTGATAAAAATCGCGCATCACCATCGGCGCAGTGCATGTCCTATGACTGTATTCTACGGACTTGCCAAACAAACCTAGGATCGGCCTCTACACCATACAGTGGGGGTATTGCCGTCCTTTTCCTTTGGCATCCCAGATTCTAGGTAACACTCTGCTATTCTTCTGCACCTGACACTGCTATACCTGATCAGGGTCAATTCCCATACTGCGAAGTTTTTCAGCTAAGCGAGTAGCCTTTTCCTCGGCTCCCTCGGCTCGCACCTTCTCCTGATCTGCTCGCACTCGTTCATGTTCTGCTCGTTCTGCAATTTCAATGTAGCTAAGGAATCGCTGCCCATCTGGGCGAAAAATTTTCAACTCATCTCCTGAGACCTCGAAGCGAATCTTCAACATAGGACTGACCCAATCATCAATGGGATCAATGACATCCAGAAACGTATCCTGCCTCAACCAGCCATTCAAGCTATCCTGATCTGGGTCATAGAGATAATATTCATCAACGCCAAAATGATGATAGAAGAGAAGCTTTCGATTCATCTCTGCCTTTCTATTGCCCGGAGAGAGGATTTCGAATACCACTTGAGGCGCTAGACCATCTTCTTCCCACTGCTTATACGAGCCACGATCGCCTTTAGGTCGACCAAAAACGACCATCACATCTGGGGCAACCCGCGTCTTGTTATCACCCTGCACCGGATACCACAACAGATCACCGGCAACGAAGACATTTGGGTCATCAGCAAACAGCCAATCTAGATTTTGCTGAATCGCTACAATCCAGCGAAACTGCTTGGTGTTGTCTGCCATGGGCTGCCCATCAGAATCAGGATAGATGACGTCTGTGTCTGTATCAGAGGATGATTGGACTTGAAGCATAGTGGTTATCAATGCATTGAATTGTCATTGAAGCGCAGTAGTAGGTAACTGCGACATCCGTAGACCATCTCCTACGATTTTAGTTTAATACATTTGAATTACTGGACAACTGCCTTATTTGCGGGAGTGATAGTCTTGTAACCTGTTCAAGGAGGATGTTTACATTGCTTAATTCCGGTCAGCGAATCGGTAACATAAATCGACACGTTCATTATTTTTAATAAACTTTCCCCGATTCTTGGACGCGAATGCTCATCTGCCTGCTCGGATTCAGTTATGCGAGCGATCGCCAATGCCTCAACTTTCCAAGCTAGCAAGACCATAGATTGCCATGAAGGATTGAAGCGTGCAAGAGAACATGAAGGCTTCGTTTCTGTGCACGCTTAGAAACACAGTCCACTTCAACCATCCAAGCAGCTAGGAAAGATATAGCCGTTGCCAGTTCCGTTAGGACAAGACGGCGAGCCATTTGGCGACGCGAAAAGGACTCCGAACGATAATCGGTGTTCTAACCTAAATGGCTAAAGCTTTAGCGATTATTCAATCAAGAATTTTCTATTGTTCTACTTTACATAAAAGTGATGTGAAAAAAGCTTTATTGAAAGTTTTACAGGGTTGAGAAACGATAAATGAGATTCAGTAGAGTTCTAGATTGTTTTAGTCGTCTATTCAACACTTTTCACTGCTAATCAATTATTCACATGCTTTCCAAGCCCTATCTTTTCGTCAATAATGCAGCCATTGACCCATGAGGTCGAAGGTTGAAGGTTAGGTCGATCGCAATCAAGCGTGGGTTCATGAATGAGTCCAAATGCGTAACGGCGATCGCCATAAGGTTAGAACTCCTCGTATTTCCAAATTATTGGGAGAATATCGCGTGAAATTAGCTGTTTATGGAAAAGGTGGGATTGGAAAATCAACCACAAGCTGCAATATCTCAGTAGCGCTGGCAAAGCGTGGCAAAAAAGTGCTTCAGATTGGATGCGACCCCAAACATGACAGCACCTTTACGCTAACGGGATTTTTGATTCCTACCATCATCGATACGTTACAAGAAAAAGACTATCACTACGAAGACGTATGGCCTGAAGACGTAATCTACAAAGGCTATGGTGGCGTCGATTGCGTCGAAGCCGGAGGTCCTCCAGCAGGTGCAGGCTGCGGTGGCTATGTGGTGGGTGAAACCGTCAAGCTCTTGAAAGAACTCAACGCATTTGACGAGTACGACGTGATTTTGTTTGATGTGTTGGGTGATGTTGTGTGTGGCGGATTTGCAGCCCCTTTAAACTATGCTGACTACTGCATGATTGTCACTGACAATGGCTTTGATGCGTTGTTTGCGGCAAATCGCATTGCAGCATCCGTCAGAGAGAAAGCTCGGACACACCCTCTCCGATTAGCGGGTTTAATAGGCAATCGGACGTCAAAGCGTGACCTCATCGATAAATATGTTGAGGCCGTGCCAATGCCTGTGTTGGAAATTCTTCCACTGATTGAAGACATTCGGGTTTCCCGAGTAAAAGGCAAGACGCTCTTTGAAATGGCCGAAACCGATCCGTCGCTCAACTACGTATGCGATTTTTACCTCAACATCGCAGATCAGCTCTTGGCCTTGCCAGAAGGCGTTGTGCCAAACGACGCACCAGATCGCGACTTGTTTGCACTGTTATCTGACTTCTATCTCAACCCAACTAAGCCTGCTCCTACTCAGGAAGAGGAATTGGACTTGATGATGGTGTAAAGAAAATCGTCGTGCATCAAATGAGGCAAAAAAGTATGAATCGTTGTATCTCGTTACACGAAACGTATTTTTTTGGAAGAAATGGTTGCATTCGCCATCGACTGGATTCATTGTCAGTATGCTGAGTCTTGGGTTTTCTAACAATGTGTCGTAATACGCCTGATTGGCGTTGGATTTGCGGCTCAGAGATGCCCGGTTATTCATCTACAGATTGTTCAAATCGTTATCCGTGAATACTCAACAGACTCCTCAATCGACTCTCTCTGCATCGTCATCTCGTCAGTTTCAGCTTCGACGATCGCTCAAAGTGAAATGGTTGACCTACTATCGCGACAATCGAGACTGGTTAACCAAATTAGGAGTCTGGGTCAATGATGGTGGTGCACGACGCCCATCTTCTAGCTTCATTCTGGCAACCTTGTCGGTGTTAGAACCTCGTCTCGCTCAGTTAATGCCAATCGTTGTTGATCTCAACAGCAATGCGGATCGAGTCGTGCGGGCGTTAGGACTAAACTTTACGCCAGACGATGAGCTGAAGCAGGCGATCGCCAATGGACTGTTATCGGCAGACCAGCAAGCGCTAATGAATGGACAAGACTCAGATTCTCAGAATCAGATAAAGTTTTTACCCTCAACTGTATCTGAGCCATTTGTAACCTCTCCATCAACTGATCATCAGACAGAAATGAATCAAACAAGTGCGATTTCTCACGTGTCGCCATCACCGATGATTCATTCAGCTGTTGCATCTCTTGATAGAAAAGAGGAAGTCGTCCAAGCCACGATTCAGCCTAATCTAGTCGGTCGTGCAACCCTCCAAGATTCAGTAGATTTGTATCTCGACCATCCAGGCGATCGCTATGGGGAGATGGACCATTATCAGGACATTGACACCCACCACCAGTTACATGATGACCCTCACGATGAACCGCGATCGCCCCACGAGGTTGCAGCTCAAAATGACGAAATCTGCTCTGGAGTGGGTCAAAGCGATCCGTTTCAAACGATTCGAAATATCGATATCCGAATTTGATCCAACGTGACACGTTTCAAATTAATCCTCGTTATCTCACCCAATCGTTCACCATCGATGTGTTATCTGGTTCAACGATTTACTCTCTTTTTTTAGACCTCATCTGCAATCGAATAAGGTAAACAGATACTATGACTCTCGCAGATACCAAACCTCAAGCGCTCGAATTTGAATGTGATACCGGCAACTATCACACGTTTTGTCCCATTAGTTGCGTTGCATGGCTCTATCAAAAAATTGAAGACAGCTTCTTTTTGGTCATCGGAACCAAGACGTGTGGGTACTTCCTTCAGAACGCGATGGGGGTGATGATCTTTGCTGAGCCCCGTTACGCGATGGCAGAGCTAGAAGAGGGAGATATCTCGGCACAGCTCAGCGATTATGAAGAACTCAAGCGACTGTGCTTACAAATCAAGCGCGATCGCAACCCCAGCGTGATTGTGTGGATTGGGACCTGCACGACCGAAATCATCAAAATGGATTTAGAGGGGTTAGCCCCTAAGCTAGAAGCCGAAATTGGCATTCCCATTGTGACTGCTCGCGCGAATGGCTTAGACTATGCATTTACCCAGGGCGAAGATACTGTGCTTGCCGCTATGGCAAACCGCTGCCCTACCAAAGTAACCACAGAGGAAGAGAAAGAAGAACGGAATGCGATTCAAAAGCTCATGAGCTTTGGTCGAAAAAAAGAAGACGTCACCCAAGAAGAATCCGAATATGTCGATCACCCCAATCTGATTCTCTTCGGTTCCTTACCTGATCCAGTCGTGACTCAGCTCACCTTAGAACTCAAGAAGCAGGGCATTAAAGTATCAGGCTGGTTGCCATCAAAGCGTTACACCGAGTTGCCGGTCATCAACGAAGGGGACTATGTGATTGGCGTCAATCCATTCCTATCGCGCACCGCAACGACCCTGATGCGTCGGCGCAAGTGCAAGCTGATTGGTGCACCATTCCCGATTGGTCCAGATGGAACTCGAGCCTGGGTCGAGAAAATCTGCTCTGTGTTTGGAATTGAACCCAAGGGATTAGATGAGCGCGAAGCTCAAATTTGGCACTCCATTGATGATTACGTCCAACTCATTCGAGGAAAGTCTGTTTTCTTCATGGGAGATAATTTACTCGAAATTTCTCTCGCTCGCTTCTTGATCCGCTGTGGCATGACGGTCCCCGAAATTGGCATTCCGTATATGGATAAGCGGTATCAAAGTGCAGAGCTAGCACTGTTACAGAAAACCTGTGAAGAGATGGGTGTGTCGGTTCCAAAAATTATTGAAAAACCTGACAACTACAATCAACTTCAGCGCATCCATGACATTCAACCCGACCTTGTGATCACTGGGATGGCTCATGCAAATCCTCTCGAAGCGCGTGGCATTAGCACCAAGTGGTCCGTTGAGTTTACCTTCGCCCAGATTCACGGTTTTACTAACGCTCGTGATGTTCTGGAGCTTGTTACCCGTCCTCTCCGACGCAACCATGCATTGAAGGATCTGGGTTGGAACAAGCTAGTACGCGAAGAAGCCAACGTTTAGAGGCAGCTTCGCTTCTAAACTCTGACTGCGGGGGTGAGCGATCGCTCACCCCTTTTTTCTATGGATTCTAATTTTCATAGGTTGTAATTTCCATAACTTGTAGCGAATAACTCTTGCTTCCAAAGGCATCTCAAGCGATTATCGAATCTGTTTGATTTGTCTCTACCTGTCTGGTTCATGCCACAACTTAGTTCATCTCTATTCACTGGCCTCATTCCAATTTTTTATCTAACCATTCTGTCCGTCATTTCACTCTACAGCTTCCACAAAATCTTGATGATTTGGCGGTATCACCGATACAAACACACGATTCCTCAGCCCCTTCATACATACGCTGATCAGGATTGGCCAACCATCACGATACAACTCCCAATCTTTAATGAAATGTATGTTGTCGAGCGATTATTAAACGCCGTTACCCAGCTTGACTACCCGTTGGATAAACTTGAAATTCAAGTCTTAGATGACTCCACTGACGAAACGCAGGCAATCTGTAAACATAAAGTTGATGCCCTTCGAGACAAGCATCTGAACATCCACTACATTCATCGCCAGCATCGGAAAGGTTACAAAGCAGGCGCCCTCGTTCATGGACTGCAATCTGCATCTGGAGAATTGGTTGCTATCTTCGACGCTGATTTTGTTCCTCAGTCAGACACCTTGAGAACAATGGTGAACTATTTTTCTGACCCAACCGTTGGGATGGTGCAAGCGCGCTGGACCCATCTCAATCGTGATTACTCCCTGCTGACGGAACTCCAAGCACTCATGCTTGATGGACACTTCATCATTGAACAAACAACGCGACATCGAGCAGGATGCTTCTTCAACTTCAACGGTACAGCTGGAATCTGGCGTAAACAAGCGATTCATGACGCTGGAGGATGGCAGCACACAACGGTCACTGAAGATTTAGACTTGTCGTATCGAGTTCAGTTGAAGGGGTGGCACTGCGTCTATTTACCCAACCTTGCTGTTCCTGCAGAACTACCGATGGAGATGAATGCGTTCAAATCACAGCAGTTTCGCTGGGCAAAAGGATCAAGCCAGGTCGCCAAACTATTACTCCCGAGCATTCTTCGGGCAGACTTGCCCTCCCATGTGAAGTGGGAAGCATTTCTACACTTGACCAATAATTTTAACTACCTGCTTTTGTTCGCTATCCTCTTGCTCTCATATCCATATCAGTTTTACCTGACTGAACATCATTGGCAATATAGCTTACTCATCTATTTACCAATTTTTCTTGTCAATACGTTCAACATCTTTTGTTTTTACTTTATCTCTTGCTCCGCTCAGCAGGGCGATCGCTCTTGGAAGCTAGCCTACAATATCTTCTTCATGATGAGTCTTGGCATCGGCATCACCATCAATCAATCATTAGCTGTTTGTGAAGGGCTCTTGAGATCAGGAACTGAATTCATTCGAACTCCAAAACACGGCGTGACAACCCGGCAAGACAGCTGGATAACAAAGCAATATCGAGCTGCAAAGACACAGGTGCTATCTCTCGAACTTCTGATGATGATCTATCTTTCCATCACAACAGTATTTGCTATTCAGCAGCATCACTATCTCTCATTGCCATTTCTCGTAATGTTTGTCGTTGGCTACAGCTATGTCATCAATTTGAGCCTGTTTCAAAGTCGTTAAGGCTAGTCAGTATTACTCATCAATAGCCTTCAAGATATGCCTAGAATCATTGCTACGGCAGAACACTAATTTCGTCTACAACGCTTACCTAATTTTCACCTACTCTTCAGGTTAACCATCAAGAATAAAAAGTGTCCATCAGGTTGAGATTTATCCATTTGATGGATTCACACATCAATGAAATAGAGGTCAGTTCCATGACAAACGATCGCGATCAAGCTCCATTTGACGAGCAAATCTCTGATGAGCAACTTGAACAGATATCCGGTGGTAAGACGGTTCCAGATGATATGTCAGATGCGCTAGAGAGTGAAGCCGAAGACCAACTTGATGAAGAAGGGGGTTTGAAAGGTCTATTTAGACGGAGATTCTTCCGTCGCCGCCGCCGCCGTCATCATCGTCACCACTACCATCACTAAAACTTGGTCTTGCCTTGGTTACTTCCTTAACTGTTAGAGAGGATTCATCAGCTTTCTATTGTTCTAGCGAGTAAATTAAGTGATAGGCGATCGCTAAACTTACATCGGCACGATTAATCGGATTTTGAAGCGACTGAGTTTCTTCAATAATCGCGTCTAGCACTTAGAAAACTCCTCGTACTACCGTGTTGACTACCCAGCATCGTAGCAATTTCCCTTTTTACCAGCAGACGCCATACAATGTGAACATAAGACCTGTGCTTCTTGTCCGTTGAAAAACCTGTCCAGCATG
>JBCBLF010000090.1:0-17355 GCA_038520475.1 Cyanobacteria bacterium J06627_8 | reverse complement strand
TCAACCCGTGCTTTCCTGACGTATCGTCTCAGCTTCAAGTGCTTCACGGCTTGGCAACAACGCTAGGCCTCGTTGAAACGCCTCAGTTGCAGGAAATCGCCTCAGATATCTTAATTGACATGCTCGTCGTGATTGACGGTAATGACACTTATAGCCAACCGTCTTGGCGATCGCGAGTCGTTAGCATTAAACAAGCCATCGTCTATAACTTGGGACATTTGAAACAGCACCGCGCGGTTCCGTCTCTCAAAGCACTCCTGATCAGTGACCCCGATAAGCGTATTCAACTTCATACGACTCGTGCACTGGAGCAGATTGTTGGACTTGGCCAATAGCCCCCAAACTCCCATGATCGATAGTGAGTGCCTGATTAACTGGTGAAAGCTATCATCAGCGATGCTTTTGATGGTGATGCTAACACTCATCCATCCGATTATCGGTGTCGTGCCACTACGGTAGCAAGGGGACCTCAGAAGTTGTGTCAGCTAACTGAAGTGATTGTTTTAGCTTGCTAAGTTGAGCACAGACGATATTGGATGAGCGCAGAGTGCCCATCCAATATCGTCTGACGGCAACTGACCACGACCATCTCTAGAACTGGCAGTTCCCTACGATCTCGATTAACGTGACAGGAGAGGAGGCCTCGACTCAGTACGTGGGTTTCCATGATTCAGTATCCACATCTGACTGTAGTAGCCAGCACCCATGAATTGGACAAATCCGCTTATTTTCTTCATTGGACTCGGTATTGGCTGGGGGCTCACCCGTCGCCGCAATGCGTCGTTATCCCACTCTCACGATGCACTGCGATCGCCGTCTAATCGTGAGGGGCTTAACAACACACGAACTCCGTCATCCGCGCAACCCTCGCATCAGAACCTCGATGAGCTGAAAGAAAAGCTACAGCGGCTTGAGATCGCTTACCGGATGGCCATTGAAATGGGGCAGTTTAAGGCAGGGTTTTTAGCTCGCACATCCCATGAATTGCGATCGCCCCTCAACAGCATCATGAGTTTACAACAGCTGATTTTGACAGATTTGTGTGATGGCCCTGAAGAAGAGCGAGACTTCATTTCACAGTCGTACGAGGCATCGCAAAAGCTGCTTGCACTCTTAAACGAAACGACCAATGTCTCAAAGCTAGAGGAGGGAACAACAAACCTGAGCCTTGAGCCACTATCGTTGTCTAACATATTGGGCGAAGTCGAAAACTTAACGCACCTCCAGGCGTTCAATCGTAACCTAAAGTTGATGATTGAGTTGCCCGACCCAGACATTCTGATCATGGGTGATTATCGCTGGTTACGTCAGGTGTTGGTGAATCTGTTGACAACCGCCATTTATCAAATGACGAGCGGTCGAATTCAAGTCACGACGCAGGTTGATTCTACTCGCCGTCAAGCCAGTATCTTGATTGAAGATGAGCGATCGCCAATGGCTTGGTGCGAACCGATTGATTTGCTCGCCGCTCCGACTGAAGGGGAGAAGCCCATGCCAGGGGAAGAATCAGACTCCTCTCCTTACACATCGTTTGGTCTGACGCTGACCCTGACGCAGATCATGATGGAAAAGATGCATGGAGCCCTATTGCTGCTGTCAAACCCCCAACCGTCTACTCAACAACCGCCAGATAGCAGTTCTGCATCCGATAGCTCAACACAGCAGACAATAGAACTGAAAGGAACGCGCATTCAATGTTCGTTACCCCTTGCCAATCCATAGGTGGTTCTAGAAAAACTTTTCATCTATGAGCTTTTGACTTGCTGGAGTGGTGTGAGTTTGGGATCAATAATTTTTTGACCCTGCCCTGCAAATTTAATCGCGAGGCACATCTTTGCACCCGCCCCAAACACATGAGTAATTTCTCCAGGACCAAACTGCGGATGAATCACGCGATCGCCAACGGTAAACGTGACGCCTTCTGCAATTGCCTTTGGAGATTGCTTGAGCGAACCGCCACGCTGTCGTTTAATATCGCGAATCTGAGTGGTATATCGCGTTGGAATGGCAGACGCGAGATTACTCAACAACAATTCTTTGGGCAATTCTCCTAGGAAAAGGGACGGGCTTGCGGGTTCCCGAGACCCGTAGAGACGGCGTTCACGAGCATAGGTCAGATAAAGTCGCTCTTTTGCGCGAGTGATGCCGACATAGCAGAGCCGCCTCTCTTCTTCCAGTAGAGCGGGGTCGTCGAGGGAACGATAGTTTGGAAATAGCCCCTGCTCTAGTCCCACCAGAAAAACAACTGGAAACTCTAATCCCTTTGATGAGTGCAACGTCATCAGCGACACTTCGTTCTTGCCTTCGTTGACGCTATCTAGGTCCGAAGCGAGGGATGCATTCGCCAAAAACATCATTAAGTTTGACTCTTCATTCTCCTCTTCAAACTGGAGCACGGCATTGTAAAGCTCTTGGACGTTGCCTAAGCGATCGTCTGCTTCTTCGGTGCCTTGGGTTTTCAAGTCTTGCACATAGCCCGAGTCTTCAAGAATGCCCTGAACGATCTCTGATGCTGACGCAGTTTCGGATTGTTCTTGCCACTTGCGAAGGGTCGCAACAAACTCTAAAACCGATTTTGACGATCGCCCAGCAAGGGTTTTGACCGACGTTTCATCGGCGAGAATTTCCCATAGTGGCATGCCCAACTGCTGTGCAGCCATATCGAGGCGATCTAAGGTTGTTTTGCCCACACCCCGTCGAGGCGTATTAATGATGCGCTTCAAGCTAACGGTATCGGCAGGATTGGCGATCGCTCTCAAGTAAGCCAGCACATCCTTAATTTCGCGTCGATCGTAAAATCGCAAGCCACCGACCACGGTGTAGGGAACGCTAAATCGAGTCAGCACCTCTTCCATTGCCCGAGACTGGGCATTGGTTCGATACAGAATTGCAATGTCTCCCCAGTTGAGTTCAGGGTTTTCAGCCACGAGCGATCGCAGGGTTCCGACGACAAACTGTGCTTCAGCGACCTCATCATCAGCCCGATAGCAATACACGGTTTCTCCTGCTCCACGAGTGGGGCGAAGCACCTTATCAATCCGTTCTGTATTGTTCTCAATCAGCTCATTGGCCACTTGGAGAATATTTTCCGTCGATCGATAGTTCTCCTCAAGTTTCACCATTGAACGAGTGTCGTCATCGGGGAGGCCATCTCCAAAGTCGTCTTGAAACTCCATCAGAATGGTGAAGTCGGCGGCTCGAAAGGAATAGATAGACTGATCTGCATCGCCAACGACAAAAACTGAGCGGAAATCCCAGCTATCGAACGTTTTAGAATCTGCTCCGTTTGTCACCAACAGCCGAATCAGGTCATACTGCGTTCGATTAGTGTCTTGATATTCGTCGACAAGAATATGTCGGAAGCGTTTGTGCCAGTAGCCCAGCACTTGTTCATTCTGTTTGAAGAGCTGAACCGGCACACGAATGAGATCATCGAAATCAAGGGCATTATTGGCCGCTAATCCTTTTTGATATTCTGCATACACCTGGGCAATGGTGCGTCCTCGAAAATTGGGCTGTTCGCGCTCAAACTCTTCTGGAGACAGTCCCTGGTTTTTGGCATTGCTGATGGCATAGCGGACTGAACGAGGCTCAAATTTTTTGTCGTCAAGATTGAGCCGTTGAGTCACGATACCTTTGACAAGACTCTGAGCATCAGACTCATCAAAAATCGAGAAATTCTTGGTCCATTTATGCCCTTGCTCATCTTCATATTTCTCAATATCAAATCGCAGAATGCGTGAACAGAGCGCATGAAATGTGCCTATCCAGAGGTACTTTGTGATTTGCTTGTAGACGTGCGATCGCAACCGCATTTGATCAGATTCGGACAATGCTTCAAGTGGCTTATTGTGTCGCGACAGCGCTTCATACTCGGCAAATAATTTCTCAATTCGCTCCTTCATCTCGCGCGCCGCTTTGTTAGTAAACGTCACCGCGAGAATGTTTTCTGGATCAACGCGATGATTCAGAATTAGGTTGGCAATGCGATAGGTCAGTGCTCGGGTCTTCCCTGATCCTGCCCCCGCCACCACTAACAGAGGCCCACAATAATGCTCAACTGCTTTTCGTTGCGAAGCGTTGAGCTGGCTAAGGAAATCGATGGTTTGAGTCATGGATGCTGAGACGCGATTCACCACAGACAGAGCAGATTGGAGTTCGTTGACTCCTCAATAAGCCTATCGCATCTAACCACAAGGGGGATGTTTGAGTCTCAGGTCAGAATGACACCACGTTCATCGTTTGTTTTTTCAACACTCTGTTGCTCTCACAACGTCAATGATTCAAGCAGCTAAACAGGCACTCGCGTTTGATGAATTTGTTGAATTCGAGGGCAGCACTGAACTCAACGAAAAATTAATTAACTCTTGGCGTGAGTAGTAACTGAATTTATGGTGCGATGGGCTGTAACGGCTCTACGGAATTATCTGAAAACTCTTCGAGATCAAATAAGCTGAGCAAAGACGCCCAGGCAAGGCGATCGCCTGCTTGATTATCAGACAACGTAACTAACACCTCATGCCAGGTGTCTTCAACGCCATCAGCGGCAACTCGCTCAACCCATCCACTCACAAATGGATTGCGAGACAATTCCCATTCCTCACAGAGGATGGAGAAATACCAGTTGTAGCGTTCACCCACAGCCAATCCAGTGAAGGTGTCTGGAACAGTCACCTTCACGATGCCGGGCTGATCAGGCAGTGAAACGCGCAGGGGGGCATCCAAAAGGTAATTCCGCTCTTCCGTTAAGAGCATGAATTCCGCAGCTAAATCACGATTCTGGCGACTGCTGAAGGGAATATAGAAGAAAAAGGTTGGATGAGGACTGATCGTATCTCCTTGATTGCTTTCAGGGACGAGTGCAACCAGTGATTTTCCCTGGGCTTCCGCGCTACACAGCTCATCTCGAACCGCTCCTCCCCGTGTCCGTCCTGAGGCTCGTCCTTCGGGAATCCGACGTCCAAATAATCGCTCCCAAATGGACTGCGCGGTGGCAGGTTTGATAGCGACCATTGAGCTAACCATCGAACTCAATGTGAGAGATAAGACCAGGAGTCGCACAAGTCGAACGGGCGATCGCTTCATGGTAGAAAATTGAAATGCTTGAACTTACGGTGGGAATGGTGTCGTCGGCAATCCGTTTTCAACTGTGGTCTAATTTCTAATTGGGCATTCGGATGCGGTTGTTCAGATAGATAACGGAGCCAGCCGTCAGCCCCATGACGATTGCCGCGGGAATGAGCGCTAACCAGCCTCCTAGCGTTGCCAACACAATATAGCAAGTTCCAATCAAGATAATTACGCTGATGACACCTGCTGTAACGAGCCACTTCGCACGATACAGCCACCAAACACTGAAGCCAGCGACAAGGCCCCAACTCGCCGCCCATAGGTACTCTAACCAAACCGGCCACCACCAAATGAGCGATCGCCCATCTAACACATGACTCAGCAATTGGCTGACCATTTGTCCCTGAAGAACGACTCCAGGAGCCGGACCGTAGGGCGTGTTCCAAAAATCTGTGTTTCGGTCGGCTAAATCGGTGTAGCCAATTAGGATGATGCGATCGCGAATGTCATCAGCAATCATCTGATTGTCGAGCACCGCTTGAAAGGGAATCACAGTTGCAAACGACTCCAGCGTTTGGTCGTGGACGCGAAAATTGAGCAGGGTTTGATAGCCTCGCAGCCGATTGAGCCGATTCTGGAATCCGCTACCGTTGCCCAGCAACATTGGGATCGACGTATCTCCAAACATGAGCCCGTCGCGGATATAAAACAGCCCAAGGTCATCTTCCGCCAATGGGCTCGTGTAGGTGTGTCTTTCTTGCTGCAGGTAGTTCTTTGCGAGAACTAAGCTCATTGCTTCTCGAACATTACAGTCAGCTTCATCTGGACGCTGGTGTAAGTAGTGTCGACGGACGACGCTACGACCATCATCAAGGAGATCGCTGAATCCGACTTTGTCTAGCGAGAGTTCTGGAGGAGGCTGATATCCCTCGACAGCATTGCCAAACACATCCGTCAAGACTGCACCGCTAGCGTCACTGCGCTCGTCGGTTGCTGGATTTTTACAAATACCAATCAGGTTATCCATCTGCCTCAGTTGGATAGCAAGACCGGTGTTAGCTGGGAAATCGCGATAGATGTCCAAGCCAATCAGCCGGGGACCATGTTGTTGAAGATTGGCCAACGCTTCGGAGAGGGCTTCATCAGGTATGGTGCCAAAGCCGGGTTCATACCCTCCGGCTAAAGTTCGACTTCGCAAGTCTCGTGCACTTCGAGAATCCACAGTGACTAGCGTGATGCGATCATCCTGAGGTTCACTCAATCGCATTCGCAGGAGCTGATCATAGGCCAGGAGTTCTAATCCTTCGGTGAGGCCAAAGAATCGTGCGATCGCCACAATGATTGTCGCTGCCATGCTAGAGAAAACAACGGTTCGTGGTTTGATGCGGCGCAGCGGTAGTGCTTTGCTGGCTTCAATGTATTCGTGCTGGAGGGGGATCGGTCGAGGCTCACGCGTGTTTGCACCGTCAACCCAGGCGATCGCCTGCTCTAAATCACGACCTCGCATGAGATAACTATCGTCTCTGTCGGCCTCTTTCCACTCGCGCGATCGCACCAACAATCGAGTGTGCACTCGTACATGCATGGGATCGCTAGCAAGGGTACGCAGCAACTCGCCGAAATTATCGAGAAAATCTCCCCCATGTCGTCGGAAATCAATCCATTGGAGGTCTGCCAAGGTAGAGGGCAACAGAGCCACAGACACTTCTCGATACAGAACCGTGACGATGCGCTTGTTCAAGCGTTTGGCGTACTCAACTTCTTCATTGCAAAACGAAGAAATAACCGAACTGGGCGAAATGATAAATAAGAAGTTCTCAGAATTTTCAATACCCTGGAAAATTTCAGTGCGAAAGTCTTCTCCCGATTCAATGTTCTCCTGGTCAAACCACGTCGTCATGCCTTGAATTTGAAGCGTTTGGTTAAGCTTTCGGGCAAAATCGCCATCAGAGCGCGAATAGGCAATGAAGACATTGAGTGTGGTCTCAGGGGGTTGTTGTTCGCTCTCAGCAATGAACTCTTCTTGGAGAGGAGTCGGACGAAATTGAGGATGTTGATTGGCCGCTTGAAACCAGCTTTGAAAGTGTCGTAGCTCGATTCCCCTAAGCAAAATGCTGGGATTATATTTTTGGTGTTTCCATCGCAGTGCTTTCACTAAGAGCAACTTGTGCTGATTGTGATAGCGTGCATCCTCCCCTAGCGTTTTGAGAAGCTTGTTGATGGCGTGATGATACGCATCGGGCTGCTCAAAATTTCGACAGTCAATAAACTGAAGCGATCGCAATCCTGCCGGGAGATCCTCAATGTCGATGGCATCGATGAGGAGTGGGATGATCCGTTTTTTCAAGAGCAATGCATATTCTAATTCCTCACGACAATAGGCGGAGGCGAGCGACGCAGAAGACATGAGCCACACGACGTTATCGGTTTCCTCAATGCCCCGGTTAATTTCTGCTTGAAAATCAGTCCCCGTTGTGATGTCCGTTCGATTGATCCAAACCGTCAGTCCCTGACACATGAGGGAATATCGAACCTTCTCACGAACGTGATGATCAGCTTCAGCATGGCTGATAAACACCTGCGTCATCAGATTGTCGGAGTTTTTGATGCTTTCGCAGATAAATTCAGCGTGGAGCTGGGTCGGAAGGCAAGGGGGCTGCTCATCATCAAACTGCGTTTTAAGCCAGCCCTCGGCTTCTAGTCGCTCGTCGCCAACCAGCAAGTGCTCTGTTTTGTGCTGCTGCCTCTCCCAGCTCAGCGCTTTCACTAAGTAGATCGTGTGTTGTTCGACATAGGTTCGATGCCGAGGAAAGACGGCAATCAAACTGTCGAGGGATTGGCGATAATTATCGACTCCTTCTCGAAAGTAGACCCAGTTGATCTTGCCGATCGTAGGATTCATGTTTGGGACAATCGAATGCAGCCCCTGCTCTTGATAGTTTTGCCAGTCTTGCGGCGTGCCTTGAGGATTTCGCTGTTGCCAGGTCTCGTAGGAAATGGCTTCAACATGCAAAAGCGGAACAATCCGTTTTTGAAATTGAAGTGCTAGCTCAATCTCTCGCTTGCAGTAGCTTGAGTTTACGGAGTGCGGGGAAATGATGAAAATGAAGTTATGGGCCTTAGCGAGGCCATCATTGATTTGCTGTTGAAAGTCAACGCCGAGTGGAATATCTGTTTTGTCAAGCCAAACGTTAAAGCCCTGCTGGCTAAGACTCTCATCAAGGGCGATCGCAAAATCGAGGCTATCTTTGCGTCCATAGGAAATGAACGCATCAAAATAGCGATTAATCTGGCGACTGGATTCAATAAACGAGATGTGTAACCGAGTAGGGGGTGGCTGCTTCGCAGTTTGCTGATTGATCTGTAACCAGTTTTCGGCATCAACAAAGGCGTTTCCTCGCAGTAAAAATTCTTGTCGCCGTTCGTGATGATCCCACTCAAGTGCTTTGACGAGTAGCGTTTTATGGGTGTTGTAGTACTCTGCATCATCTTCAAGCACACGAAACAGCGCACTGGCGCTTGCTCGAAACGCCTTGTCTGTGTCGATTGTTTTGAAATCGACGAATTGAAGCGTTTGCAGGTCAACCGGGATGTCTGCGGGGCGAAGATCGGCGATTAGCAGAGGGATTATGCGTTTGTGATAGAGCTGTGCATATCGAATTTCTTTCTGACAAAAGGCAGATGTTAGTGACTGGGGAGACATCAGCAGAATCACCGTATCAGTCTGCTCGATGCCTCGATTAATAGCTTCCTGAAAATCTTCGCCTGTTTTGATGTCCGTCTCATTGGACCAGACGGTGATTCCCCGTTTTCTCAAATTATTTTGCAATCGCTCTTTGATTGCGCGGTCTTCGTCTGAATACGACATGAAAACCTGAGTCATGCCGTGGTGAGCCTGCTTGATGCTCTCGGTGATAAATTCTGCATGATATTGGCTCGGGCAGCATTCAGAAGCGTCGTCACTGCATCCAGTAATAAGCCATTCGCGTGCAGTTGCACTCTGATGTAGCGGCAGCAATAGAGGCGATCGCCGTTCATGTCGATACCATTGCAATGCCTGAAGCAAATAATGGGTGTGTTGCTGAATGTTGGACTTCTGTTCAGTTAGGCCATTGCTGATGCGAACAACGACCTCTTCAATGTTGCTGAAGTCACGATAAACAGAGATCCACTGGCTGGGCGATCGAGCAGAGAGGAGGTGGGCAACATCTCTATGGCTCTCACCATCGCCCGAAGTATCGTCCGGAGCATTGTTGTCCGACACACTAAGGGGAATGATGTACTTTCCATAGTCCAGCGCCCAATCGACCGCCTGCCTGAGTTCATGGGAGGAACCTGATGCGCCTGCCGAGAAAAGGATGGCGATCGCATGGGATTGTTCGATCGCGGTCTGTTGCTTCGAGCGATCCAGTGAGTCTTGAGACGATGCTACTGTGGCGGCATTAAACCATGAACGGAGCCCGTTGGCGGATAGGCGTTGATAGAGCTGTTGAGCCATCGCAGCAACATCCTGACCTCCAGTGACCAGACACACGTCGTAACCGTCATCATGTTCAATCTGGAGACGGTCTTGATCAGGGATTGGATTGCTTTGATCTGTAGGGTCTCGATCAATAGAAGTCACCGAATCGGGTGACTCGTCCTTCTCTGGTCGTTCATCACTGAGGGAGAAAGTTCCGTGATTATGCATGACACCAGACTAATTCCAGAGGGACTCCTCCGTTGTATATCGATTCGCTAAGGATTCCCGGTTTCCGAAGAAAACTATAAGGATTCTCTGGTGTATGACCAACCCCATTGATGGATAACACGCGACTACTGGTGCGTGGCTAATTTGCGGCGATGGTGTTCTATGTAGAGGTGCTGCAATAGAGCCTCAGTTTCAGCCTGTATATTCAGAAACTCAACGCGCTGATGAGGAGCGTAGGGAAGTTTTCGAGCGGGCGTTGCTCGACAAACCTGTTGTAAATCCTTGGCGCTGTTTAAGACGGGAGAACTTGGGGCGTCTGCCTGTGTTTTTTGAATAACGTGCATGATTATCAAACGTCTCTCGATTAATATAGCCGTTGATTGTAACGTAAACTTTACACTTTTAATAGAGTACTGATGTTAAACGCACATGAGTACTGGGTATTTAACATTAAGGATTTGAGGTCTGTATCAATTCCTGTTGTTGGACTAGCGCATCGTTAGGACGAATGTCAGGATAGAGATAAAATTTCAATTCAGTGTTCTAAGTTACTTATTGAGAGCGATTTTTCAACGTGATATCTGGTCTTTTCTCTCGTAAATCAATTTCAAAAGCGCAGCCATCCAGGATTCAATCCACTCGTCAAGGATGGCCGGGTTTAATTGAGGCATATCGCCCCTATCTTCCAGTGACGGAGCAAACGCCTGTTGTGACGCTGTTGGAAGGAAATACACCCCTCATTCCCGTTCCGACTATCGAAGAGCACGTCGGACGCAATGTGAAGGTGTTTGTCAAGTTTGATGGGCTGAATCCTACGGGAAGCTTTAAAGATCGAGGTATGACGTTAGCTGTTTCGAAAGCGAAGGAAGATGGGGCAGAGGCGGTTATCTGTGCCAGCACTGGAAATACCTCTGCTGCTGCTGCTGCCTACGCTCGTCGCGGCAATATGCGGTCCTATGTGGTCATTCCAGATGGCTATGTAGCGCTTGGGAAACTCGCACAAGCGTTGCTCTATGGTTCAGAGGTGATATCTATCAAGGGCAACTTTGACCAGGCTCTCGAAATTGTCCGTGATGTGGCAGCCAAATACCCCATTACGCTTGTGAATTCTCTGAATCCATATCGTTTGGAAGGTCAGAAAACCAGTGCTTTTGAGATTGTTGATGTGCTTGGAGATGCGCCCGATTGGCTCTGTATTCCAGTCGGTAATGCTGGCAACATTACGGCCTACTGGATGGGATTCTGCCAATATCACCAAGCCAAACGATGCGATCGCCTTCCCAAAATGATGGGCTTCCAGGCTGCTGGCGCATCACCGCTCGTATCCGGGCATCCTGTGCCAAATCCAGACACCGTCGCAACTGCCATTCGGATTGGCAACCCTGCCAGCTGGCAAAAGGCTGTGGCCGCTAAGGATGCAAGTCAAGGATCATTTACGGCTGTTACCGATGACGAGATTCTGGATGCCTACCAATTATTGGCATCAGAAGAAGGCATCTTCTGTGAACCGGCAAGCGCGTCTTCAGTGGCTGGGCTACTAAAAGTCAAAGAGCACGTTCCTGCTGGAGCAACAATTGTCTGTGTGCTAACAGGGAACGGACTCAAAGATCCCGATACTGCCATTAAGCGATGTCAAGATAATGTCCGCGAACCGCTAGATGCTAGCACCGAAGCGGTTGCGCAAGCAGTAGGGTTCTAACGTTCTTGTTCGTATACCCTTGATGCATCTGACAGCGAATTGGCCTTAGGCCAATTCGCTGTCACAGTGGTGTGGAGCACGACGCGCCTAACACCACTGTGACAAATCAATTCGTGTCGTGCGAAAAGCTCCTTCATTCCTAAGAAATAATGCATTCTGTCTGGATCCTCAATGTTTCCTAGATATGCTGTGACAACACCCAACAACTATCGTGTGGAGCACGGCGTATGGCAAAAGGAAAATCTCAGCCAACCACACAACCCACATTGGCTAACTTTTTAAGCCAAGCTTCAGATAGTCAATGGAACCCAACTCTATCAGCGGTTGCCCAACGGTTTAGCCGAGAATATCGAGGAGATGCATTCTCTCTTCCGGATGAAGTAGAGGCCATGCCGATTTTCAGAGAATGGACGTCTGGAGCCCTTGCGCCTCGAATTGCATCCCCCTTCTGGGAAATGGCGAAGCCGAAGAAGAATCAACACTGTTTAGATATCGGCTGTGGTGTAAGCTTTCTGATTTATCCGTGGCGAGAATGGGAGGCTTTATTCTACGGCCATGAAATTAGTGCTGTGGCCCGAGAGGCCCTCATGACTCGGGCTCCTCAGCTCAATTCAAAATTGTTCAAAGGCGTGCAGCTTGCCCCGGCTCATCAACTCGAATATGAGCCCAATCAATTTGATCTGGCGATCGCTACAGGACTTAGCTGTTATTACCCGATGAATTATTGGCGATTGGTCATGGATGAAGTGCGCCGCGTGCTCAAGGCAGACGGGACATTTGTGTTCGATGTCATTGACCCTGATGCCGAACTAGCGGAAAATTGGGCCATTCTTGAAACCTATCTTGGTGCGGAGGTGTTTTTAGAGTCATTGGATGATTGGAAGGACGCGATTAAAGCCGCAGGTGGAAAGATTCTAAAGCAACAAGATGGAGAGCTTTTTCATCTCTACAAAATAAAGTTCTCATAGCAACTCACAGATATTTATCCAAACGCTTATGCTCGATTATCCCGAAAGCCCCAAAGGCGATCACGTTGATGATTATCACGGAACGCTGGTGCCCGACCCCTATCGATGGCTTGAAGAACCCGATTCTGATCAGAGTCGTCAGTGGATTGCAAATCAAAACGCGGTGACCTTCGATTACTTGAGTGATATTTCTGAGCGCGATGTCATTAAAGATCGTCTGACGAAACTATGGAACTATGAGAAGTTCCGCACTCCCTTCAAGAAGGGCGATCGCTTTTTTTTGTTCAAAAATGATGGTTTGCAGAATCAAGACGTTCTCTACGTCCTTGATGATTTAGATGCTGAACCGACTGTCTTGCTGGATCCGAATACGCTTTCAGACGACGGAACGGTCGCGCTTGCGGGTCTTGCCATTAGCGACAATGCTCGATACATGGCCTACGGTCTATCCACCGCAGGGTCAGACTGGCAAGACTGGAAAGTCCGAGATATTCATACTGGCCAAGACCTGGAGGATAGCATTCGCTGGGTGAAATTTTCGGGTGCAGCCTGGACGAGTGATGAAACGGGCTTTTTTTACAGTCGATATGATGAACCCAACGAATCATCAAAATTAGAAGACACCAATTACTATCAGAAACTCTATTATCACCGCATTGGAACTTCCCAATCAGAGGATGTCTTGGTGTATGAACGCCCTGATGAAAAAGAGTGGGGCTTCAGTGGAGACGTCACAAATGATGGGCAATATCTGGTGATTTCAGTCTGGCGGGGCACCGATCGTAAAAATCTAGTGTTTTACACAGACTTGACGATTCCAGATGCGCCAGTGGTAGAGCTCATTCAATCCTTTGATGCAAAGTTTTCATTTATTGACAATGAGGGGACACGATTTTGGTTTGAGACTGATTTAGCGGCCCCGAGGGGGCGGGTAATCGAAATCGATCTGAAAACACCAGAGCGCGATCAGTGGCGAGAAGTCCTTGCCCAGGCTGAAGAGACGTTGCAAAGCGTGAGTCTCCTCAATCACCAGTTCATTGTGTCTTATCTTCAGAACGCATATTCAGCAGTGAAGGTGTTTACGCTCGAAGGCGCGTTTGTGCGGCAGGTTAACCTCCCTGGCATTGGTTCTGTTGGTGGGTTTTATGGTAAGCGTGAAGATACTGAAACCTTTTATGCGTTCACTGGATTTACAACGCCGCCAACGGTGTATCGCTACGACCTCATCACGGGCGACAGCAGGGTATTCTGCCAACCGTCTGTTGATTTTGACCCGTCAGGCTATGAAACAACTCAGGTGTTTTATGCCAGCAAAGATGGCACCCGCATTCCAATGTTCATCACCCATAAGATTGGCATTGCCCTAGACGGACAAAATCCAACGCTGCTCTACGGTTATGGAGGGTTTAATGTATCTCTCACTCCCTCTTTCTCGATCAGCAACTTAACGTGGATGGAGTTGGGAGGCGTCTATGCAGTTCCTAATTTACGAGGCGGTGGAGAATATGGTGAACAGTGGCATCAGAGCGGCACGAAGCTGAAGAAACAAAATGTGTTCGACGACTTTATCGCTGCAGCAGAATGGCTAATTGCAAACCAATACACCTCTTCTTCAAAGCTGGCGATCGCCGGGGGTAGCAACGGTGGCCTACTCGTCGGAGCCTGCATCACTCAGCGTCCCGATCTCTTTGCCGCAGCGCTACCAGCCGTGGGGGTGATGGACATGCTCCGCTTCCACAAATTCACCATTGGTTGGGCTTGGACATCAGATTATGGGTCGCCAGATAATGAAGAGGAATTTAAGGCGCTGTATGCCTATTCGCCACTCCATAATCTGCAAAAAGGGACGGCTTATCCCGCAACGTTGGTGACCACGGCAGATCACGACGACCGGGTTGTTCCCGCTCACAGTTTTAAGTTCACCGCAGCCCTACAAGCTGCCCATATCGGTCCCGATCCTGTGCTGATTCGTATCGAAACAAAGGCAGGGCATGGGGCTGGCAAACCGACGACCAAAATCATTGAGGAAGTGGCTGATAAGTGGGGATTTTTGGTGAAAAATCTGGAAGTGACCGTTGTCTAGCCGATATCTTTAGGAGTGCTGTCGAAGCAGAACACAAGCTATCCTTTGGCTATGATTCGGATGGGTAAATCCATTGCTGGGCCTCATTCCACTGTAAAAAATCTTGGAGTAGTGCCTTGTAACCTAATGAATTTGGATGTAGGCCATCAGCGGACAGGTGCGATCGCCACCACAATTCGCCCCTAGATAGCCAAATATCAAAGATATCCAGGTACGGAATATGTCGTTGTTCACAGGCGTCACGAGTGAGTTCCTTAAAGGCGTGCTGATCCATGTGGTTGTAGTACAAACAATCCGCGAATGGCATGCGGGATTCATCCACAGGTGTCATACCGACAAACAGCACAGGACACAGGGCAGTTGCATGGTCAAGAAGTTGGGACATCTCATGCTGGAATACGTCAAGCTCCGTGATGTAGCGAGCTTGATGGCTCCCAGCCCGTGCAGAGTCATTAATTCCAACGGATAAAACAATAAGATCTGGGACTTGATTGCGCAACTCTCCACGGCATCGGAACTCAGCATCAAGGCGATGAGCAACGTGGCGAACCCCATTCCCTCGGACCCCAAGATTGTATAGGGCGTGTCCTGGACTATTCGGCAGCATCCATCGGCGACGCAACCGCTCAACCCATCCACCCCCTTCAGGATCTCCAAACCCGTAGACGGTGCTATCGCCAATTGCAATCCACCGCAATGGCCGCATTGCGCGTGAATGATGGGCCGATGAAGCGTTATAACGGTGGCGATACGTTTGCGGTGCAAGCATCTGCATAAATCAAACCAAAGGTGAATAGAGGCCAGCATTGGGTCCAGCTGATGTATTCCCTATGCATGTGTGGGAATTTATCACTCTATGGACTTTTTATCAAATTGATAAAATTCGATACAAATCGATATTATTTCTTGTGAACCACTATTTTGTGGACTGGTGAATTGCATGTAGATGCCTGCTTGTTAGGGCTACAGTTACGACTTCTTCTCAATCAATGGCACCTCTATCGTTCAATGTCATCACGTTAGCCGTAGGCTACAATTAAGAATCACGAAAACTACATCCAAGTCATCACTCTATGAAGCGACACACGATTGAAAGTGCTCAACTCATGCGCCGTGCTGAAGATTTGATCAGCGCCGCATCGAATCGTTATCGAATCACAGTTCAAGTAGCAAACCGTGCGCAACGTCGTCGCTATGAAGAGTTTGATAGTATTGATGACCCAAAGATGAAGCCTGTCATCCGGGCCGTCATCGAAATGTCTGACGAGCTTACACAGCCTGAAATTATTGGCGAATAGTGAAGCTGGTAAATGAGTAGGACATAGTGTCAGATGAAGCAACGGTTTAGAGTTCGTCACCTTGGGGTGTGCATCTTAGGCTCTGTCAGCCTTCTTCTGGTCATTTTTTTTGGGCCTCAGTCTTCTCCTGTGACAGAGCGAGCTGTTTCCCCGTCCATAGGGGTGCGAGAATTGTTAGCTGTCCAAGCAGCTTCTGCCCAGCGATTGAGTATCGATGATGTATCTCAACAGCTCTACGATTCGATGCCATTTCTTCCCCTTGAGAATGAGTACATCGATGCTGAAACTGGTGAGGTCGACGTCAATAATACGCTGGTTAGTCGCTTAATTCGATATCACTTGTATGTTGCACGGCGATCGCCCGAATATCGCTTGGACTGGAAGATTAGCCTCGCTGACTACCTCAACGTGACGGGTCATTGGCTTCAAGGAGATACCTATCCAGGGGAAGCTGACCTAGAGATGAGTCCTCGAAACGGCGACATTGATGCAATCAACCAATTAAACCGAGCAGAGCGAGATGCGCTGGTTCAGGAGCTTGTGACGGTGTTCACAAGCAGTGAGGGGAGGCTCCCCACCTTCCTCTCAAGATAAAGCGTTGCTCATCGCATTGCTTATCATGATAATGCTGCCAGTGTCGCCAGAGTGGAGATGTTGAAGGCGATCGCTATAGTGCTGTTTGGACGATGACATCAGGTCATCGATCATTATGGGACGACACATCAAGCGCGGAGAGGGCTGGCGAATTGGATGGGATGATGGTGCAGAAATTTATCGGGGTCTCATTGGGGGCGATCGCTGGTCTATTGAGCTAACGGACGCTGAATTTAAAGATTTTTGCAGGTTGATACAAGAGCTTGACGCGGCAGTACATCAGATTTCGAGTGAGCTGATGGATAGCGAGAAAATTTCCTGCGAGACAGAAAGTGAATATATATGGTTAGAAGCTGACGGTTATCCAGGGGCATACGAATTGCACGTCATGATTCAAACCGGAAGACGCACCGAGGGTGAGTGGCTTCCATCTGCCGTTCCTAATCTAATAGCAGCCTGCCGATCTGTGCAGTATGGCAGCAGTAGCCATTTTGAAGGCCACGTCGAAAATCATTCAAGAACGGATTGAAATGGCAATCTCGACATGGTGAAAAATGGATGCCCTATGATGATGCATGATTACTGCTAGCGCTGATAGTACAAGATGCGCACCAGTTCTACTACAACTGAGGGGTGCCCGAAACATAGGCACCCCTCAGTTGTAGTTGCTGTTAAAAACAGTATGATTGGCCCGAATAAAGGGAATGGCAGGGCCCAAAGAAGTCTCCGCATTGCTAACTGTTGAGCACAAACTCTGGTGTCAGTTGGCATTGAGCAGAGCAGGGCCCGACAACGTTAGCAATTGCGATGGATGATGCTAGTACTCCTTACTTACTGAAGAAAGTAGTCTAAAAGAGTGTGTCAGTTTATGAGCCCAATTAATTATGAATTGCTTCCCAGGGACACACGGTTGAGCTCTAGAATTGGTGTAAACAGTGCAGATTCAAAGCTAG
>JBCBLF010000008.1:9553-48463 GCA_038520475.1 Cyanobacteria bacterium J06627_8 | reverse complement strand
GCGAGACTTCAAGAGCAATCTTTTGATCTCGACGTTTCTGACGCCTGTCTATCTATTGATATTCATCTTTCACAGGAATAGATTTCTTTCGGATCCAAGAACATCATTGAAACAACACAAATTCTTCAAATTGGTATATGACTTGATTGTTGCAGCAATTATCTGATGAGCAGCATCCACAATACTATTTAATACATGCATTTCAGAACATGATAGGACCACGTCAACAGTACTTGATATTCATTTAAATCTTCCAGCACCGCGTGCTTAAGAAAAAACAGGTGCCCTAACCTACACATGTATTGCCATGATAAGAAGTTCAAGAAATATCACTCATCAAATCATCTCCACGCTAGAAGTGAAATCGTCACGCAAGAAACTTTCGGAAAAAAATGATGCATGAATTTGACTCAGCTGTCTGTAGTGTTGTTGCTGAGTCTGGCTTGATGATGAGTAGCTCTAGATGATGAGTCACTGAGTAGACTGAATTACCACGCTTATTCGGCTACGTCTTGATTGCACTGAGACGCTGCTGTGTGATGATGTGGAACAGGATCATATCCTCCGGGGTGCCAGGGATGGCACTTGAGAATTCTACGTATTGCCATGGCAGAGCCTTTTAGAGCGCCATATTGGGCGATCGCCTCCATCGCATATCGAGAGCATGTTGGTTGGAAACGACAACTCGGTGGAAATAACGGAGAAATGAACCAGCGATACCATCGGATGAGAGTAACAAGCAGTTGTTTCATGTCGCTCCGTTGAAGACTGATAGCAATTTAATCCTAATCAAAACCACGATGCTCAGAGCTTTATGTATCAGACATTGATGACGCACCGCGACTATGTAGGTTATATCTTAACGGATAGCCAATCGTTCACGTGACACACCGGTGAGATGCGATATAACAGAGCAAGGCTCAATCGCAAAAAAAATGCGTATTTCCTTGAGAGAAATACGCATCTTGAACGATAAATATTAAGTTGAATCCGAAACTCAATTAGGACATGACTCTCTCATACAGTAGTGGAATGACTTGAGGGTTCATCCGTAAATGTTCCTCATAAATAGAGCGAGCCTCGGTTTCATTGTTGATTGGGTACTGGGCTTTTGCACCGTTTCCCAGCGGAATAATAACGCAAAGACGCATTCTACGCTCAGCTGTTCTGATGGGTTTACGCTGGATAAGCATGATATTAATTGGGTATTATTACGGACTTCATCAAGTCTTTACGGAATCTGATAGGTTTATCAGGATAATTTCAACAAAAGTTTTTGATAAATGTTCTGTTTATGAAAGTCGTATCGCGAGACTGGGTTTGGAAAGGTTGGCAAGTACGATACGGTTTTTCCATTGGTGATACATGCGACCCAAACAACATTCCAATGCTATTGATCCATGGGTTCGGAGCATCTTCCAATCAGTGGCATCATTCAGTCCAATCTCTGGGACATCATCATCCCGTCTACACCATCGACTTAGTTGGTTTCGGAGAGTCTCAGAAGGTTGCGGCGTCATATAACGTGGCGCTGTGGACTGAGCAAGTCTATGAGTTTTGGCGCTCATTTATCGGTCGTCCAAGTGTCGTCGTTGGACATTCTCTAGGTGCGCTTGTTTCTGCAACTCTTGCAAGTGAATTTCCCGAAGCTGTAAAAGCACTTGTATTAATGACGTTACCCGCAACTCGACAAGAACAACTTTCGAGTGCTTGGGCACAAAATCTTGTCAGTTTTGTTGAAAAAAGTGTTGCTAATCCTTTGCTCATCCGTTTGATTTTCAACATTGCGCGTCAACGCCGAGTCATTCGATCTGCATTGAAAGCTTCCTATTCCAATCAGTCTTATGTCACAGATTCAGTCATTGATTCGTTTGTTAAGCCAACGCTTGATCGAGGCGCCGCACAAACCCTATGCCGATTGACCCAAGCAGCAACGACGACTTCTTACAGTAAAAGCCGTAGTATGCTGCTATCGCAAGTTAAGCAACCGATCTTACTAATGTGGGCTGAAGACGATCGCATCACACCCATTGCTCAAAGTCAGAATCTTCACCAAGAATTCCCTACGATAACCTGGAAACCTATTCCAAATGCAGGACATTGCTTCTATGACGAATGTGCAGACATCATCAACCCACTGATGACTAGCTGGATTAAAGCGCAGGTCTTATGACAAGACAGTCATCCTCAGGAACGTTTCTTTATCCAATAACCTAGCAATAGTAAAGGAGATAAACGAAAGAGAAAGTTATTATCGCTAGCCTAAAAAGCCTGGATGCATCAACAATCCATCATGAATAGGATGGACGTTGTTTTGGTCAGCTCGGGCCTTTGAACGCCCTCTCCAACTTCTAATTGATTGAGCAGTCCGAGAAATAGGAGAAACATAATTGTCCTGAGATTCTTCGGATTCAGTTTCGTTGTGGGGGCGAGAGTTGAGGCATGTGCCCAGTTCACCCAAATAGGTTTCAAGCTCTAGCGCGCGCGTTAACTCTTCGACCGTATGATAGCGATCGCCTGGTGCAATCTTAATCATCTTTGATAAGACTTGAGCAAAATAGTCGCTAACACTGGCGTCATTTTGCCACAACACAACGCCTGTCGCCGGATCGTAGTCAAATTCTAATGGTGGCTTTCCAGTTAACAAATAGAGGCACGTGATTCCAAGAGAATAGATGTCACTTGCAAATGTCGTCCGGAGGGCCAGCTGTTCTGGAGGGGCAAAGCCGACTGTTCCAACAAACTGTGTCGTTTCAGCATGCTTAGACGTTTGCTCAATCACAGATATCTCATCCTTCACTGCCCCAAAATCGATCAAAACTAGCCGATCATCACTTTTGCACCGGATAATGTTAGGCGGTTTGATATCGCGATGGATAACCCGATTTTTATGGACAAAATCAACTACAGGTAAAATCTCCCTCAAGAATACCTTGACCTCAGTTTCTGATAGAGGCCCGCTTAGCTTCATCTCCTTCGCCAAGTTGTTGCCTTTGACGTATTCTTGAACCAGGAAAAATTCACCGTCACGTTCAAAGTAATTGAGCAACCGTGGAATCTGAGAGTGACTACCCAACTGACTCAAAATCTTAGCCTCCCGAGCAAAGCGCTCGCGGGCTTTATCTAAAACTTTAGTGTCGTTAACTTTTGGCGAAAGTTTTTTGATCACACACAACGGTTGGCTCGGAAGCGACATATCTTGAGCAAGATATGTCACACCAAAGCCACCTCGACCCAATGGACGAATTATTTTATAGCGATCGCAAAACAGCTGGTTCAGTCGACTCATTCGACTTAGATGAACATCCGATTGTCGCTGACTGCGTTGCTTATCTAAATGAGACAACTCACTCGGTGTATTCATGGAGCCATCTAAGTGTATGAAAACAGCACTATAGAGCTCAGCCTATCGACGAGCCTACAGTGTCCATAATAGCGTTACAAAACCAATAAGGCGATAGGAAACTACGGAAATATGCGGGTTTGACCCCTCAAAACGTATCAAGATTTTATGAACAGCCGTCAACTTCCCATAAGGACGAAACAATTTCTGATGTGCCTTCACCAACGTCTGTAGCGATTGTTACTCTTTTTTAGCGAAGACCACCAACTCAAATATTTCGAATGGGCACATCATTGAACTGTTCTAGAGCGTGCTCAATAGGCATACTCCACAATGCTGTTTAGTGAATCTGAGTCAATTTTGGGAAATGGCAAGAGCATTTTTAAATCGTGATGGTACTCAATCCACATCATGATGTAGCACTGGACGAATTAAATTAGACATCGGGTTGTGCACACGCCCACCATCCCCTCTAGATTGAACGGCTGCGATACGCATCCATAACGCATATATAGGAAAGAGAGAGGCAAACTATTGCCTCTCTCCGGTCAATCAAAGGTGTTAAATCTAATTAAGTGTGAGTCTCGACTCAACAATCGAGATAACCGTCAGCTTAATAACGGAATGTGCTTGCACCAGGCTTATGCACGATAAAGCTCAAAACCTGACACTGCTTAATGTTGTCGAATCCAACAACGCGAATAAAGCAATCGCGGTACTCATTTCGACACTCGTTAACTTCATTCAAAACTTCCTGAACTGAACTTGCATTAAACAAAGGCAGCTTCCACATTGTCCAGTAATAGACAGTGGGTTCAGACGTTTCGTTGAACTCAACAGCAGGGAAGTAACCCATATCGAGAATGTACTGAATCTGCTTTGCAATCTGCTGATCAGTTAATGGGGGAAGGTATGAGAGAGTTTCATACCGACGCTCTTTAGGTAACGTTTTCATGATTTCCTCGCTAGGACAAAGATTTAAAGACTGAGAATAGAAACCTTGAGGCTTAGTATTTGCTCAGGGGTCATCTGAACCAGACTCGGTATTCATCGATTACTCAGCAGATGAACTTTCCTCGTCGATCGCATCCAATCCCGCTTCTGCATCTTTCTTTGAATCAGAACCCTGTTCAAAATCTGATGTATTTAGCTGCGTAATTCGCTCCAAATATTGCTTTCGATACTCCATGTTGGATTGCTGAATCAGCGTTTGCACCATTTCGGGCATAAAGTCCATCACCTCGCTCGCTAGATGAGCGCGCACAGACATAACTCGAAATGCCAAATCCTGATTCACTTGAAGCAATTCACCGAGATAGGCATCACCGTCTTGAATTTTTTCTGATGAAGAAAATTGATGAAGCCAACTACAGAGTGGCGGATTGGTTTCGCGTAATTGACCGATGACCACCCGCACAGCTTGATAGGTTAAATAACTAATAACCGTTTTTGCTGTGCTTTTTGCAATCGTCTTGAGGTCCATGTTGGACACCGTTGTAGAAAGTCGTGAAGAGGTAGAGCTGAGTTTCGAACACAATTGAGAAACGGCTCGAAACTCAAAACTTTACACTTAAACTCCCGATCAGACGGTATCAACAGCCTCGAATTCGAACTTGATTTCCTTCCAAAGCTCACAGGCAGCTGCCAGCTCAGGAGACCATTTGCAAGCCTCACGGATGACATCGCCACCCTCACGAGTCAAGTCTCGGCCCTCGTTACGAGCTTGGATACAAGCTTCAAGAGCAACACGGTTAGCTGTTGCACCAGGCGCGTTACCCCATGGGTGACCCAAGGTACCACCACCAAACTGGAGAACAGAATCATCTCCGAAGATTTCAACCAGAGCAGGCATGTGCCATACGTGAATACCACCGGATGCTACCGCCATGACGCCACCCATAGATGCCCAGTCTTGGGTGAAGTAGATACCACGCTCAGGATCTTTCTCAACGTAATTTTCACGGAGCAGGTCAACAAAGCCCATCGTAATTGCTTTGTCACCCTCCAATTTACCGACAACGGTTCCAGTGTGAATGTGGTCACCACCGGACATCCGCAAACACTTCGCTAATACGCGGAAGTGCATACCGTGATTCTTCTGACGGTCGATTACGGCGTGCATTGCACGGTGAATATGAAGGAGCATACCGTTGTCACGACACCAGTGAGATAGCGTGGTGTTTGCCGTAAAACCAGCCGTCAAGAAGTCATGCATAACAATTGGCATGTTGAGTTCTTTAGCGAACTCAGCACGCTTGAGCATTTCTTCACAGGTTGCCGCAGTTACATTAAGGTAGTGACCCTTGATTTCACCCGTTTCAGCTTGGGACTTGTGGATTGCATCAGCAACGAAGAGGAAGCGATCGCGCCAACGCTGAAAAGGCTGAGAGTTAATGTTCTCATCATCCTTTGTAAAGTCCAAACCACCGCGCAGACACTCATAAACTGCACGACCGTAGTTCTTAGCGGAAAGACCCAACTTTGGCTTAATCGTACAACCTAAGAGCGGACGACCATACTTATTAATCTTGTCACGCTCAACCGTAATACCGTGAGGAGGTCCCTGGAACGTTTTCAAATACGCAACAGGAATACGCAAGTCCTCTAGACGCAAAGCTTTTAGTGCTTTGAATCCAAACACGTTACCTACAATAGAGGTCAACATGTTGGTCACCGATCCCTCTTCGAACAGGTCGAGGGGATAGGCAATGTATGCAATAAACTGACCGTCATCTGCACCACGAACAGGCTCGATGTCATAGCAGCGACCCTTATAGCGATCCAAATCTGTTAACAAGTCAGTCCATACCGTTGTCCAAGTACCGGTGGATGACTCAGCAGCAACCGCAGCCCCAGCCTCTTCTGGAGGAACTCCAGGCTGAGGTGTAACCCGAAATGCCGCCAAAATATCAGTATCTTTAGGTGTGTAATCTGGGGTGTAATACGTCAGTTTATAATCCTTGACCCCAGCTTCATACCCCTTAGACTGAGTTCTCGTTTGCGAGTAAGACATGTTTCCCTTCCTAATGAATCACTGTTCTAAACCAACAGAACATGGTGCAACTCACTCATCTTTAAAGAAGTGAGAAGCTAAAAGTTGCTACTAAGAACAAATTGCAAAAACAATTTCTTCATTTGGCATGAATTCAGGTTAAAACAGGTTCTCACTCGACAGAAAAGCTGGCGAAATTCCCTTTGACCTGCTCCTGAATTACTAGACTCCACAAAACTATATCAGGTATCGACTTCATTTCTATAAGTGAAACTTTCAATATTCTTTGAGCTTGTATAAACATTGTTTATATGCTTATTATTTCGCAATATTTGATGCTGTTCTCTCTTTTGCGATCGCCCCATTAGCTGCTAAAAGCCTTCTTAAATAAGCTTTTTGAATTTCCAACATCATGATTATGGAATGAACACTTTGTCAGAGTAATCTGTAATTTCATGTCTTTTTGTCAGCTTCTCTTGAGAAGTGATGGAGTCATAACAGCTGTTCATCATTACTGAACTCGACACACGTTTGTCATCAGAACATCTTCACTAAATCAAAGTACCTAGGCTGCATACATATTAAAAATTGTCAATTTAATCAATATTCCTCGCATGATTAAAACCTTATTAAAGAAGATAAGTTGCTTGAATTAAGTCTCAACAATCCAAGAAGTGCTTACTATCAGCGACTCAATTAAAGTTTATATTCATGCTCAAAAAGGATGGCCTGCTCTTAAATCAAGTTCTTTGAGCAAACTATATTCCAAGTGATACATTAATTTATTCACGTCAATTTTAGATAAGGTGTGAGAGGGGAGGCGGTGTCCGCCTCCCCTCTCACACCATTTCCCGAAATCGATGACCTTAAGGCTCGTTTGCTAAGGATATTCAGCACTTTCAAAGACACACGCTATGAAACACACGCTCTCTGTATTAGTTGAAGATGAGGCGGGAGTCTTGACCCGCATTGCTGGATTGTTTGCTCGTCGAGGATTTAACATTGAAAGCTTGGCCGTCGGTCCGGCAGAACAAGAAGGGATTTCGCGGATTACGATGGTTGTACCAGGTGACGATCAAGCTATTGAGCAAGTTTCAAAGCAACTTTATAAGCTTATTCACGTTCTCAAAGTGCAAGATATCACTGAAGTTCCTTGTGTCGAGCGGGAGCTGATGTTGATGAAGGTAAATGCAACCAGTGCAACACGGTCAGAAATTGTTGAAATTGCTCAAATTTTTCGAGCACGGGTGGTTGATGTAGCTGAAGATTCACTAACGCTAGAAGTTGTTGGTGACCCAGGCAAGATGGTGGCGATCGTAAAAGTGCTCTCTCGCTTTGGACTACAAGAGATTGCCCGGACAGGGAAAATTGCTCTGCCACGTGAATCAGGCGTCAACACTGAATATCTCAAGTCTTTGGAAGCTAAAGTGTAAAGGTAAATCTTTTCCAGGTCAGACGTGCTTTTGGCTCCTCCTATCTCCCATTGGATTCAACGCGGCTTTAGGGGAATTTCTCTACGGTTTATTTTGATGGTGCCGTTTGTGATACAAACAACGGTCGCTGTCAGCATCATTGGCTGGCTCTCTGTTGAGAATGGAAAACAAGCCGTTGATGATGTCGTCCAACGATACCAGCATGAGATCACTTCTCACATGATGCGAAAGCTAGATATTGCACTCAGCATTCCGCATCACATTAACAGCCTGAATGCCAGCGCATTTGAGCAAGGGATTATCGACTTTTCAAGTCAGCAGCTATTAGCGGATCACTTCTGGCATCAACTGCACCATCATCCAGGTGTGAACTATATCTACGCGGGTAATACAAGGGGTGGGATTGTCGGGATTGGAAAGCTATCGGATGATCACTATCGTAGTTTTCAAACTGACGAGTTTCAAAGTGGCCCCTTTTCATTATTTGAAACAACCTCAAAGGGCGATCGCCTAAAGCGTCTTTCAGCCTCTGGCGGATATTATGATGCCCGTCAGCGTCCTTGGTATCAAGTCGCCATCGAAACACAGCAGCCGACCTGGAGCAAGATTTATCAGTACACCGGTGAAGAGCGCCTCGGTATTTCAGCCAGCTATCCACTCTATGAAGAATCAGGCCAATTAGTTGGCGTTTTTGGGGTTGACTTAATCCTTGAACAACTCAGTGAGTTTCTTCGTGACTATGAGCTTCCTCCAGGTGCGCAGGCATTTATTGTAGAGCGCTCAGGTTATCTGGTTGCATCATCAACCTTAGAAGCACCTTTTATTCAACCCTATCCAAATGCTGACCAGCAACGGCGTCACATCTCCGACAGTCTTCAGCCTCTTATCAACGGCGTATCGACCTATTTTTCAGAGTCTGATCGTAGCCTATCTCAAGTTCGACAAGAGATTAGTGATGAACTCCAAATCGACGGAGAAGTTCATTTTCTGCAAATCATGCCGTTTCAAGACCGGTATGGGTTGGATTGGCTGATTGTACTCGTTTCACCAGAAGCTGAATTCACTGGACAGATCCGAGAGAATACTCGACAAACCATTCTGTTGTGTCTCATTGCTCTGGGTGTCACGATCGCAGTGGGTAGCTTGACTGCTGGGTGGGTAACTCGGCCGATTTTAAGGCTTAGTGAAGCCAGTCAGGCGATCGCCACTGGCGATTTTTCCAAAAATGTTCGTCTCGATCGCAATGATGAAGTAGGCGTGTTGGCTCGTGCATTTAACGCTATGGCAACCCAACTGAGTCAATCGTTTCAATCCATTGAAGATCGAGCAGCTGAGCTAGAACAACGTGTTGAAGAGCGAACCCAACACTTGTTAGCAGCCAATGAAAAACTAACAGCTGAAGTTGAAGAACGGAAGCGAATTGCTGGAGAACTGCAAACCTCAGAGCAAAAATATCGCGCTCTGTTTGAAGGGTCTCCAGATACAGTCGCTATCTTGGATGGTGAGTTTTTTGTCGACTGCAATACAGCAACCTTGCGGATGTTTCGATGTCAAACAAAGGACCAGTTTTGTAGCAAGCATCCCCTTGATTTCTCTCCCGCCCAGCAACCCGACGGGCAAGAGTCTGCTGTTTTAGCTCGGGAGCACATTGCTGCTGCACAATTCAACGGAACGCATAAATTTGAGTGGATCCATCAGCGCATCGATGGAGAGCTATTTCTAGCCGAAGTTTGGCTAAGCCTGATTTGCATCGGGGGTCAAGAGATGACGCAAGCAGTCATTCGTGACGTCACTCAACGTCGAAGAGATGAGGAAGCCTTGATTGATAACGCTCGGCTTTCAGCACTTAGTTCGAAAATTGGCAGCGTATTGACCCAAGGAGCAACACTGCAACGTACGCTGGAGGAGTGCGCAGCGGCTTTAGTCAATCACCTTGTGCTAGATTCTGCACGCTTTTGGGTATGGAATCAAACGACACAACTGCTTGAATTGAGAATCAGTCAGGGGCAATACCAACATCTTGATCAGTTTCAACGCAACATTCGAATTGGACACTCACGCATTGGTTGGATTGCCGAACATCAGCGACCCTACATTACCGATTCTGTGCTGAATGATTTACACATCAATCACCATGAATGGGAGCATCAACCCAATTCGATGGCATTTGCAGGTTATCCCTTGAGTGTGGAAGGCCAATTAGTCGGTGTCATGGCGGTAATGACGCGTCAACCCTTCAGTGATGCCGTCAAACAAGAACTTTCCGACATTTCAAATGAAATTGCATTAGGGATTCATCATGCCGGAGTTGAAGAAGCACTACGAGAGAGCGAAGCCCGATATCGCAGCATCGTTGAGAATACGAGTGACTTGGTCACCATTGTTCATCTTAATGGGACCTTCTTATACGCCTCACCAAATTACAAATTTGTTCTGGGTTATGACCCTGCTGAATTAGTCGGGCAACCCTGGGCTCCACTCATTCATCCCGATGATTTAGATGATCTGGTTACCTTTGCCGAACAGCTTCCACACATTGACATTAGCCAGGAAAGTCCTGCCTATCGTGTTCGAACCAGTGAAGAAACCTGGAGATGGTATGTGTCAGCTGCCTCTTGTGTGCGCAATCGAGAGGGAGAGCCGCTGTATCTGGTGAGCATTGGGCGAGATATTAGCGATCGCATGCGTACTGAAGAAACCCTACGCCAAGCCAAAGAACTCGCTGAATCTGCAAACCAAGCAAAGAGCGTTTTCTTACGAACCATGAGTCATGAGCTCCGGACGCCACTCAACGGCATTTTGGGCTTTGCCCAAACCCTCAAACGAACACCCGGACTACCCGATAGGCACTACAAAGGCTTAAACGTCATCCAACAAAGTGGCCAACATTTGCTAATGCTGATTGAAGAGTTACTTGACTTCTCACGCATTGAAGCTCAGCGGATGGAACTCCATCCAATTGCGTTTAATCTTAAAGAACTCCTAGATGAACTAGACGCACTGTTCTTACCCCGTGCTCGTCAAAAAGGGATTTCATTCAAGCTACTGACCCACGAGCCTTTACCCCAAATTGTCTGGGGAGACGCACAGCGCCTGAAACAGGTATTGATTAACCTGATTGAGAACGCTATTAAGTTTACCAATGACGGTCAAGTCGTATTGCAGGTAAGGCTCGTCACAGATAAAGCAGTCATTCGACCAGCAAATGAGGAGAACAATGCCCCATTGTCTTGTCCACTGCCACCGGAATCTTATAAATTTGCTTGTCAAACGTTTCCACAGCGCGTCTTTCAGTTTCAGGTGATCGATACTGGCACGGGAATCGCAGCATCGGATCTTGAGGTTATTTTCCATCCTTTTCAACAAGGGCAACAGCTACATCAAGCAAAAGAAGGAACAGGGTTGGGCTTGTCAATTAGTCAAAAGCTTATTGATATGATGGGAGGAAAGTTACAAGTCGCCAGCGCACTGGGAGAGGGCAGTCAATTTTGGTTTGATCTGGCATTTCCGGTATTGCCAAGTTCAATCGCATTAGCAGCTGATATCTCTATTGATGAGGGTGAGCAACACGTGACCCAGGATGATGGTGTGTTATCACCTGAGCTCAATGAGACACTGACTTGGTCAGCTTTGCGTAAGGAGAATACTGAGACATCCATGACAGAATCACAGCTTCTGCCCTATGCGCTTCCTAGTCAAGAGGCGATCGCAGAGCTAACGAATCTGTCAAAAATTGGCGACATTCAAGGGATACTAATGTATCTCAGCACGCTTGAACAGCAACATCCCGAATTAAAAGCCTTCATTCATGATGTTCGTCTGCGTGCTCGATCATTCCAAATGAGAAGTATTCGAAAGTTTCTAGATACCGTTTCGAAGACGTACACATAATTTCCGTATCGACTTCTACTCAGACCCAAATGACGTCAAAGATCGTTCTTCTTGTCGATGACAACCCAACCAACTTAGAAGTTCTCTTTGAAGCGCTGGATCAGTCTGGGCTTCGGCTCCTTGTCGCAGAAGATGGCGAAGAGGCATTAGAGCGAGTGGAATATGTGAAACCAGACATCATTTTGATGGATGTCATGATGCCCTGCATGGATGGCTTTGAAGCCTGTCGTCGGCTCAAATCTCAGCCCGAAACAGCATCGATTCCGGTCATTTTTATGACTGCTTTGAACGAAACGTCACACAAACTTGAAGGCCTATCGATTGGAGGCGTTGACTACATCACGAAGCCGATTGATCCAGATGAAGTTTTGGCACGGGTCAACATCCATCTATCTTTGCGTGATGCACAAATTCAGCTGTATGACCAAAATCAATTGCTCAAGCAGGAAGTTGAGCGTCGACAGCGAATTGAGCAGTCTCTCAAGCTTTTAGTTCGAACCGTTTCTCACGATTTAAGGAACCCAGTCACCGGACTATTACTTGTGCTGAAAGGCATTCTCAATCAACCATCGACTCATCAAAGCCTTGATCAACATGCGTCGTTAAATGTGATTGAACCCTCGGGTAATACGCTCGTCGATGTTGCAACAGACACTGTTAATGTCAATCGCTCAATTCTAGAGCGAATTGTTGTTAGCGCCACTCACCAGCTCGAACTCATTAACTCTCTCTTAGAAACGCACTCTCTAGACCCAGCAGAATCTCAGAATACGTTGGATACACCGTCAGATCAGTCAGAGAATTCGTTGTCTGAAGAAATTGTTTTGCACCATAAATCCTTTTATTTTCATCAGCTAGTGGATTATGTCGTGAGCGACGTCCAGCCTCTCGTGGAATCGAACGGAGACCAGCTGTTTACTTATATTCCATCAACACTTCCCTCTCTCGAAGGTGACATGAGCCAACTGTGGCGAGTGCTAGAAAACTTGATAACCAATGCGGTCAAACACAATTCTCCTGGAGTGAGCATTACGATTACTGCTGAGCAAGTTGATGCTGAACTCATCTGTAAGGTTCGTGATGACGGACAGGGCATTTCCGCTGATGACTGCTTACATTTATTCGAACCCTATCATCGTGCTCAGAGCCAACAAAAAACACCAGGACTAGGGCTGGGACTATATCTGTGTCGTCAGATTATCGAAGCTCATGGGGGTCAAATTAAGGTGTTCAGCGAACTGGGAACAGGAGCAACGTTTCAATTTGTGCTGCCAATCTCATCCTAGAATCGTAAGGCCCGGTTTATCGTTTCTGAGCTTTCCAGGTTCCACCGTAGATATAGTTAGGATTGTCAGATTTAACCGTTTTCAAGCAGTCTTCGCAGACAAAGTGCCAGGTGGGGTGAGTATCGATTTGAACCCGAAACAAGACCGACTTTTCTTCTGAACAGATTGAACAGGATTTGTGGCGATCGCGATGTTTCGTGCGTCCCATTGAGAGTTTTATCGTGAAGATGGTATTGCTAGGCCGTTACAGAGGTTTCTGGCTTCGCAAAAATCATGCGGCCTGCCGAGGTTTGCAACGCTCCAGTGACCACAACCGAAAGCTCATCACCAATGTATTCACTGCCTGCTTCAACAACGACCATCGTGCCATCGTTGAGATACCCAACACCTTGGTCTTCTTCTTTTCCAGGCTTCAGGATTTTGAGGTCGATGTAGTCTCCTGGTAGATAGCTTGGACGAATAGCTTGAGCCAAATCATTGATATTGAGAACACCGACTTGCTGTAGTGTTGCGACCTTATTTAAGTTGTAGTCGTTTGTTAGCAGCATGCCGCTAATTTCTTGAGCAAAGCGAACCAGCTTTGCATCAACGGTCGCAATGTCATCATAGTCAGCCGGATGAATGAGGATTCGATCGGGATAATTGTCTTGCATCTGCTTGAGGATATCGAGTCCGCGCCGTCCGCGCACTCGTTTTTGGTCGTTGGATGCATCTGCAACGTTTTGCAACTCTTGCAACACAAATTGAGGAACCAAAATCTGTCCTTCAATGAAATGAGTTTTTAGCAGATCAGCAATTCGACCATCAATGATGCAGCTGGTATCCAACACCTTCGTTGCGGAAGGCTTGAGGGTCCCTTCAGCTAGCATCATCATTTCCACGCTTTGGGGGTTAATAAGCCGCAGCAGTGTGCGTCCGTGGGTATCTGCTAAATTAACTCCGGTAAACGCAAACATCACGCTGCCAACGACAGCGGCAAGTGGCTTGATAAAAATAAAGTCTTGTGGGATTGGCAACAGAAATAATGGCGCCAGCATTAGGTTAGCAATGAGGAGACCTAACACCAGCCCAACGGCCCGACTCAGCAACACATCGACCGGCATCTCTCTGATCTGTACTTCGAGGCGGCGATAGGCAGTTTGAGCGGTCAGCCCCACTGCTCCACCAATTAACGCTCCGAAGCCAGCTAAAACAAAACTCAGGCCGTCAACATTGGTTACCTCTTCCAGGGCGCTACCGGGTAACAGGTCAACACTATAAAACCCGATGCCTGCCCCAGCACATATAAATGAGAGGATAATAAATGTATCAATCATAAATTAAGCATCTGGAAATAGGGTGAACCTGCACTCAATATATGGTGTACCTGCATCATAGGTGATTTCTGAAAAGAGAATTCTTTTTCTCTACCTTCCTTTCAGAAATGGATTGCGAAATCTAAACGTCTAAATCCGTCCATTTCTAATTTCTATTGCTCACTTTTGACACTGACGCCATTTCACTGCAACTCCCTTGGCTTTTAGTTCTCACTCCAGTCCCAGTCATTCGCCTCAGCTGAGTCATCGTGATCTTCACAGTATCGATGATGAACGCTTACTCTGTCTTCCTCGCTCAGTCTATATTCACATTCCGTTTTGCCGCCGACGGTGCTACTACTGCGATTTTCCAATCGCTGTAGTAGGCGATCGCCCTCCCTTGCCACGAACCGATGGAGAAACGACGGGCCACGGGTCATCAGCCATTAGTCGCTATGTCGATCGACTGTGTGCAGAAATGTCGGTCGCACCAATTCCATCGGAGCCCCTGCAAACGGTGTTCTTTGGTGGAGGAACCCCGTCGCTGCTATCCGTCACTCAACTCAACTCAATCCTCAATGCGATTCGGCAGCGATTCGCGATCGCTCCCACAGCAGAATGCTCAATGGAAATGGACCCAGGCACCTTCACCCAAGAGCAGATTAATGGGTATGTGTCCTTTGGCATCAATCGAGTGAGCTTGGGTGTACAAGCGTTTCAATCTCATCTGTTGAAGCAATGTGGTCGTACCCACACCCCTGATGACATCGAGCACGCGATCGCAATGCTGCAATGCGCTGGAGTCACAAACTACAGCATTGACCTCATGTCGGGTCTCCCTGACCAAAGCATGGATGATTGGCAGGATTCCTTGGAACGGGCGATCGCTCTATCACCGCCCCATATCTCCATCTATGACTTAACCGTCGAACCTGGAACAGCCTTCGATCGCTGGTATGAGCTAGGGCAAGCCCCTTTGCCCTCAGATTCAACGACGGCTGCGATGTATCGGAACACGCAACAGATGCTCACTCATGCCGGGTATGAGCACTACGAAATTTCGAACTACGCCAAGCCAGGATATCAGTGTCGTCACAATCACGTGTATTGGAATAACCAGCCTTACTACGGATTCGGCATGGGTGCAACGAGCTATATGTACGGACAGCGGGTTAGTCGCCCGCGCACCCAAGAAAGCTATGCAACATGGGTGACAAAATGGATTGCTCACAACGGCGTCCTTGATCATCCTGTGACATCAGAAGAAGAATCGCTCTTGGATACTCTGATGGTCGGACTACGGTTAGCGCGTGGAATTGATGTAGAAGCGTTGCGACAGCGTTTTGGCGATCGCCCAGTGGATACGGTTGTCTGCACGCTCACCTCCTATATTCACAAAGGATGGGTTGAATGGATAGCGGCTCCGACATCATCAGCAATTCCAACACAGCCCGATACACCTGGTGTCTTCCAATCCGTACAACCATCACACCATCGGATTCGCCTCACAGACCCCGAAGGATTTTTGTTTTCAAACGTGGTGTTGTCTGATCTCTTTGCTCGGTTGACGGAGACCTAACAAGCCGCAGTGAGGTATGGCTGCTCAACGATTGACCGAACCTTTTGACCTACTGATATAGCGACATGACATCAGCGATCGCCATTCTAGACTGGGCACCCAGCGTCAGTGACGAGCGATGGCCGCGATTGTAGTGGTCGGAAGCAGCACAGCCAATCATCGCTGCATTGTCAGTGCAGTATTTCAAGGGCGGAAAAAACACTTGAATATCGTGCTCGGCCGCAGCGACTTGTAAGTGCTGGCGGAGGCCGCTGTTTGCTGCAACACCTCCTCCAACGGCAATCGTTTTTAGGTTGTAATCACGTGCGCAGGCGATCGCTCGACGGGTCAGCGATCGTGCCACCGTTGACTGAAAACTCGCAGCCAAATCAGCGACAGGGAGCTGCACCGAGGCAGGATCACGGGTGTCAAATGCCGACGCGTTTGATTCCCCCTCTAGCCGTTGTACTAGGCGTGAAACTGCCGTTTTTAGGCCACTAAAACTTGAGTCATAGGGATGGTAGCCTCCATTTGGGAGGGAAATGTTGCCCTCTGGAAGTGGAAAGGCTGCTGGGTTCCCATCCGCAGACAACTTATCGATAACAGGCCCGCCAGGGTACCCCAAGTTCAATAGCCGCCCAACTTTATCAAACGCTTCTCCTGCCGCATCATCTCGGGTCTGACCTAGAGTGATGTAGTCGCCACAATCCTTGACGTGAATGAGACTCGTGTGTCCGCCCGACACCAACAGGCAAAGAAATGGGGGCTTTAGGCTTGGTTCACTCAAATAAGACGCGTAAATATGTCCCTCAAGATGATGAACTCCGAGGAATGGCTTTTGATAGAGGCTTGCGAGGGTTTTTGCAGCAGTGAGACCCACGAGTAAGGCACCGACTAATCCGGGTGCGCATGTTGCGGCGATCGCATCAATTTCTGACCACGTAACATTTGCCTGCTCAACAGCTTGGGCGATTGCCCAGTTCAATATTTCAACATGGTATCGAGAGGCCACTTCAGGTACGATACCACCGTAATTTTTATGAATGTTAATTTGACTTGACACAACATTACTGAGCACCGAGCAATTCTCAACAATTGCTACGGCGGTTTCGTCACAACTTGTTTCAATTGCTAAAGTTTTCGCCATCTCGTGACACCTATCAGGTACGTTATGGAATCAGCAGAGTAATTTAAAATCGCTCAATCGTGCTGAATTTTTCTTCGGGATTGGAGCAACTCTGCGTAAGTTTGTGTGCCTAAATAGATTAATATTTCGCACAAAAAAGTTGTTTTTGATAATAGAGGAAAACAATTCCATGAGACGATTGTTTGCTCTGGTACTTACCGTATTTTTATGTCTTGGTTTCGTTTCCCCAGCTTCTGCTGATGTTGCTGGCCTGACTCCTTGCAGTGAGTCTGCAGCGTTCCAAGCTCGCGCCAAGGCAGCTTCCACACCCCAGGCAAAGCAGCGGTTTGAATTCTACGGTAGCTCAGGTGTGCTGTGTGGTGATGAGGGCCTACCTCATTTAATCACCGACGGTCGCTTGAGTCATGCTGGTGAATTCATGATCCCAGGTATTTTGTTCTTGTACATCGCAGGATGGATTGGTTGGGTTGGACGAGCCTATCTCATTAAGGTTCGCGAAGTTAAAAAGCCAGAAGAGAAAGAAATCATCATCGACGTGCCATTAGCGATTGGCGTAATGCTGACCGGCTTTGCGTGGCCCCTAGCTGCATTCAAGGAATTCGTCAGTGGCGAATTGGTTGCTGATGATTCACAGATTCCAGTCTCGCCTCGCTAGCATGTTCGTATGGTGAGACGCATTGTTATTTCAAGTAGCAGACTGATTTTTTGTCTTAAGGCTTTGGAGCACACATTATGGATAGCTTGAAAACGTATCTTTCAACTGCTCCAGTATTGGCAACTGCATTGTTGTTTGTCACTGCTGGAATTTTGATTGAATTTAATCGATTTTTCCCTGATCTTTTATTTCACCCGTAACCAATCGGTGAAATTAAGTCATTAAAGCAAGAGCGGATGTGAGTCTATTCACGTCCGCTCTTGCTTTTAGGTTCTTAGATTTTGATTATGCCTGGTCGCGACTTTACGAGTGGCTCCAGGTCACGTAGGGCAGTGCTGAAGCTGTTTTGCGAATCTGCTGAGCTTGCGCAACGAGCTGACCACAGGCGTCCCACGTGCCAGACAAAAACATTTGTCGAGGACCTTCACCGATGCGAACGGCGATCGCCGTGTCACCGTACGTCACTTGCAAAGCGTCGAGATCGAGGGTAATGCTTTCGGATGGATTCTCTTCAATTGCATTTTGAAGCTGGCTCACTGATTCCGGATCAGCAACCACACAAGGGATTCCCATTGCGACACAATTACCAAAGAAAATTTCGGCAAAGCTCTCTCCCACAAGCGCACTGATGCCCCAGCGGACGATCGCCTGGGGTGCATGTTCTCGACTAGAGCCACAACCAAAATTCCGATTCACAACCAGAACACCTGCATTTTGATACTGGGGCTGGTCAAATGGATGCTCTCCGTCGAGTTGCGCTCGATCATCCTCAAACGCATGGTTACCCAGACCATCGAATGTCACACACTTGAGAAACCGTGCAGGAATAATCCGATCGGTATCAATGTCATTGCCTCTCAGAACAATACCGGAACCAGAAATAACATTCACTTGACTCATGACAGTTCTTAATCGCTTATTGGGTCGCGGGTAACTCGATAGTCCATCCTGAGGACGAATGGTATTCCTAACGGTGTTCCTTCAAGAATTTTGTCCAGCTCAACACACACAGAGCCATCCATGGAAGATTATACTAGCGGATCATTATCCATCACATAATGGCTACTGCGATCGCCAGCTAGCTTCTATCGATAAAAATGCTCCAGATGTAGAGATTTGAATCATCCTAAGCCTGCACATTTATTGCACGTGTACACGGTTACGATTTTTTCGGTAACGTGTTGGAAAGAACGCTTCAACATCGCTTTCAGAATCTATTTCAATTTTCAGAATCTGCTCCACTTCCATCATCTGAACCGCCATGAGTCACATCCGTCCATCCATCCTTCACCCATCTCGATTTCGCCCTACGATGAAACGCCGACGGTTTCTCCAATATGGGGCGATCGCTGCAGGGACAGGGGTTCTAGCAGCCTGTTCAGGTGCCGAGAACAGTGAGTCTGATGATTCAGTTACGGTCACATTGGACAATGAAGATTCAGCGACGTCTTCAACGGAACGTGACTCGATCACCTTTGGGACCAATTGGTATGCTCAAGCCGAGCATGGTGGGTTTTACCAAGCTGTCGCAACGGGTATTTACGAAGAACACGGCCTAGATGTCACGATTCAAATGGGCGGACCTCAAGTGAATGGGACACAGCTCTTAATGGGCGGTGCGATTGATTTCTTCATGGGATATACATCTGCGGCGATCGCTGCCGTTGAGGAAGGCATTCCTAAAATCACGGTTGCGGCCATGTTTCAGAAAGATCCTCAAATTTTACTGGCTCATCCAAATACCGGCATTGAGTCACTCGAAGATTTGAAGGGACGGCCTATTTTTATCTCATCTGCGGCGAACACAACATACTGGCCATTTCTTGTCGCAAAATATGGTTTTACAGAAGACATGAAGCGACCCTATAACTTCAATACAGGGCCATTTCTTGCAGATACCAACTCAGCTCAACAGGGCTACCTCAGTTCAGAACCTCGGAAGGTCGAACAAGAGGGTGGATTTACACCACTTGTCTTCTTACTGGCAGATTATGGCTATGAACCATATTCAACCACCATCGAAACTCGGAAGGAGATTGTCGACAATAGACCTGACCTTGTGCAACGATTTGTCGAAGCGTCTATCAAAGGCTGGTACAGCTACCTTGACGATCCGTCTCCAGGCAATGAGCTGATCAAGCGAGACAATCCAGAAATGACCGATGAGCAGATTGCTTACGGCATTGAAAAAATGCAAGAGTATGGACTTTTAATGTCAGGAGACGCGGAATCGCTGGGCATTGGCGCGATGACAGATGAGCGCTGGAAATCCTTCTTTGACACGATGGTGGAGGCTGGTATCTTCGATACTGAAACCGATTACACCCAGGCATACACCCTTGAATTTGTGAACAAAGGTGCTGATGCCTACGCTTCTTAGTTGACATCAACTTAGTTGACATCAACACCTATCTCGTGTGTACGCTCTAAGCCGTATGCTTAGCCTCATCGATCAATCAATATATGATGACCTCTCCGGCAATCGCTCTTTCTCATGTCAGCAAAATCTATGCCAATGGCACCGTTGCCCTCAAAGACCTGGACCTAACCATTGACAAAGGTGAGTTTGTTAGCTTGCTGGGTCCATCAGGCTGTGGCAAGAGCACCGTTTTGAAGCTGATTTCAGGATTGGGAAACATGACGAGTGGCAACCTCGGTGGTGATGTTGCTAGTTCTTCTCAGTCCACTCAGCGCACATTAGCCTATGTATTTCAAGAGGCGGCGCTCATGCCTTGGGCAACCGTTTGGGACAATGTGTATCTGCCGCTAAAGCTGTCAGGCATGCGACAAAAGGCTGCTCACTACTTCGTGGAAGAGGCGATCGCTCTGGTGCGTTTACAGGGATTTGAAACAGCCTATCCAAGAGAATTATCGGGTGGAATGAAGATGCGGGTGTCGATTGCGCGCGCGCTGGTGACTGAGCCTGAAATTTTGCTCATGGATGAACCCTTCGGAGCGCTTGATGAATTGACACGAAGCCAGTTAAACAGCGACTTACTCGACATGTGGCAAGAAAAGCATTGGACGGTCGTTTTCGTGACTCACAACATCTATGAAGCGGTGTATCTATCTAATCGAGTTGTGGTGATGGCAGCTCGTCCTGGACGCGTCATTGCCGACATACCCATTCATGAGCCATACCCGCGAACCCAAGACTTTCGCATGTCATCGGCCTACAACAACTATTGTCGGCAGCTTTCGAATCATCTCTATCAGGCTGGCCACAGTCATCTTTAGTCGAATAACGGCGATAGAATCCCTTCAATATACACACTGCACAGAAGACACATCCTACAGATCATATAGCAGTACGCATATAGGTCTGGACATGTATTGTTGAGGAAAGCCCCGCTGAGCGGGGCTTTCCTCAACAATACTGGTTTGGATTAAGCGCGTAGCGCTATAAAGGCTGGATTTTATTCGCGAATTGAACAAGATTTGCGCATCCATTTTTAGAATCTTGCTAAATCGGTTAGCGTAGAATCATCGTTCACTCATGATTTGATACGGTTCCTGAATAATGGAAACACTACTAGGAATTGCAATTGGCGTTGGATTGAGTGCTGCTGCCGGATTTCGGCTAGTCGTTCCTTTTTTAGTCATGAGCATCGCCTCACTCACGGGGCATCTCTCTCTAGCTCCTGACATGGAGTGGATGGGCACCCCGCCGGCCCTGGCCGCATTCGCGATCGCAACGCTACTAGAAATTTTGGTGTACTTCATTCCCTGGCTCGATGATGTGATGGGAGCCTTATCAGTTCCGGTTGCTGTCGTGGCTGGTACGGTGATTACCGCCTCGTTTGTGACAGATATGAGTCCGTTTTTAAGATGGACCCTAGCGGCGATCGCCGGGGGAACCGTTGCCGGTAGTGTAGACGTACTGACAACCGGATTGCGATTTGTGTCAACTGCCACTACGGGCGGGCTTGCCAATGGACTCGTGTCAGTTGGAGAGTTACTCAGCTCAACGATTTTGGCCCTGCTTTCTATTTTGTCACCTGTGATTTCCATGGCCCTAATTGTGTTTCTCCTGGTGTGGAGCATTCGACGAACTCAACGCATGCTGACGAGTCGCCGTAACAAAGAAAGCTCGATATCGACGTATTCCTAGCCATTGCTCAACACTTTTCTGCCCAACACCATAGACGGATCAGTTGACGTTAATGCCTCTACCCAATTTCAAGCTTTCACAACTGCGAATGCTTGCAGCAGTTGCCGAACATGGCAATTTTGGAAAAGCTGGACTGAGTCTCGACGTATCTCAATCTGCCATCAGCCATGCCGTTGCGTCATTAGAAGAGGAATTGGGCGTTGTACTGATACAGCGAGGGCGACATGGAGCTCATCTCACCCCTATTGGGAAAGAAATTTTGGCCCATGTACAACAGATATTAAGTCTGTCAGACACGATTGTCCAAACTGCAAATGTCGCCCGTGGACTTGAGGGTGGAACGGTTCAAATCGCATCATTTCGAAGCTTTGCCACACATGTCCTTCCTCCGATTTTGGCTCAATTTCAAGAGCATTATCCGGCCATACACGTGAAAATTCATGAGCTATCGCTACAAAAAGAAGTTGAAGACAGTATTCGTACAGGAAAAGCTGACATCGGGCTCCTTCATTTACCGGTTGATGAAACCTTTGATTCATGGGAATTTTTGAAGGACGAATATAAGGTGTTTGCGCCGTCTCACGTGGCCTTATCGGCTGACTCGTTAACGTGGAGCGAGTTGCTTCAACATCCCATCATCTTGCCCCCAGCAAACGATAGCTGCTCCCAAATCGTTCGAGAGCATTTTGAAGAACAACATCAGGCTTTGAACGTTACCTATGAAATTAAAGAAGCCTCAACTGCCATCAGCATGGTGGCTCAAGGGTTAGGCATCGCAATTTTGGCAAACTTAGTGGCTCAGCCTGTTCCAGAAACCATTCAGATTTACAGTCTGCCCGTCAAGCTTGAGCGCTTAGCAGGGTATGCGGTTCGACAAGACGCATTGCACTCACCTGCTGTTTACGCATTCATAGAAGCTCTGCAACGAAACCACCCGAGCAGACTGAAGTCGTAATATCGCTGTTCCACATTCAGCAAAGCTATAATCCACTTGTTTGATTGCTGTTCTTCTATCGTCACTCACATATAGCGCTACGCGCTAAATTAAATCCATTTATGTTCAGGAAAGCCTCGCGACGCAAGGCTTTCCTGAACATAAATGTTCTAACCTATTTGCGGATTGCCATACATGATTTATGACTGCATTGTTGTTGGCTCTGGGCCAGCAGGAGGTTCCGCCTCATATCACCTGTCAAAGCGAGGCCGCTCTGTTTTAGTTCTAGAAAAAGAATCTCTACCTCGCTATAAGCCTTGCGGTGGAGGAGTTTCACCCCAGGTCGCAGAGTGGTTTGACTTTGATTTTTCACCTGCAATCTCCTTCAAAGTGGATACCCTCCGGTACACCTGGAACAAAGAAGATGCAGTCGAAGTACCGGTCGGTGACATGCAGCCAATTTGGATGGTACGCCGAGATACTTTTGATCATTTTTTGATTCAGCAGGCTCAATCTCAAGGTGCTGAGCTAAAAGATTGCACGACGGTAACAGGTATTGAATTTCAAGGCGATCGCTGGCACGTCAACACTGAGCAGGAGCAGTTTGAGGGACGCTATCTGGTTGCAGCAGACGGAGCCAAGGGGTTCTTAGCGAAGTGGCTCGGCTTTACTCAACGTAAGCGCCACCTGGCCGCTGCGTTAGAAGCAGAAGCAATGGTTGAGGTGAAACCCGACGAGCCAGTTCACTTCGAATTTGGCATGGTGAAAAATGGCTACATCTGGAACTTCCCGAAGGCCGATGGGTATTCCTTGGGGGTCGGTACATTTCGCGGAGGCAAACCTCAAAACTTCCGCCAAATTTTGACCAACTATGCTTCCATGTTCGGAGTCAAGCTCGAAAACACACGGCAATATGGTCATCCCATTAATTTGTGGGACGGGAACCAAACTCTCCATACCGATCACGCTGTTCTAGTGGGAGAAGCCGCATGTGTGGTCGACCCATTCACTGCAGAAGGCATTCGCCCATCGCTGTTCAGTGGCATGAAAGCAGCAGAACATATTGATCGGGCACTGAGTGGTGACATCAACGCTCTAGAGGGCTACACGCAGGCGATCGCCCAGGAATGGGGAGCCGATTTGGTATGGGCACAACGATTATCAAACGTGTTCTATCGCTTACCCAAAGTAGGCTATGAACTCGGCGTCAAACGCCCTTCCGCCTCGCGACGAATGCTCCAGATCCTTCTCGGAGAAACTCGATATGCCGATGTCGCCAATAAAGCGATTCAGCGAATGAGTGCGGGATTGATTCCAGGCATGAGCTAGTTTCAAAAATCTGTCTTGCTCTCAATCTTGTCCTAATCTCCATGACCTAGCTACCTTCAGACCATCTGAAACATACTCGTCATGGTCATCATGGTTTGTATCGCTTTAGCCATTTAGGTTAAGACACCGAGTATCATTCGGGTCCTTCGCGTATCGCCGTCTTGTCCTAACGGAATTGACGACAGCTATATCCATGTTGACCCTGTCGTTACACCGTTTCTCTAGAAACAGCAACAAAGAAGACGAAACCTCAAGTGAGAATTCGTCTTCTTTGTAGTCAAGTTTTTGGAAAAATTGAATGCTAAACCATCGACTTACCAAAGTCCGCGAATCGGACCAGCGGGTTCTTCCGCCTGAACTGGTTCTTCAACAGATGCTGGTTCTGGAGCAGGTGTGGGTTCTGGAGCAGGTGTGGGTTCTTCTGCCACCATACGAGACTCAAGCTCAGAGACAGTTCCAGAGGGGACCAGAACTTCATCAATGACATGAACGACACCGTTACTTGCCACAACATCTGTGCCAACAACGTCAACATCGTTGATCATCACTGCATCGGGCGAAACATCAACTGCGAGTTCATCACCGTTTAGTGCTTCCACCGAACCAGTGCTCAAATCACCGGACATTATTGCACCTGGAACCACGTGATAAGTCAAGACATCACTTAACAAATCACTGTTTTCAGGCATCAACAACGCATCCAACACTCCATCAGGCAGAGCCTCAAACGCTGCATTTGTTGGAGCAAAAACGGTGAAAGGCCCTTCACTCTTTAATGCATCAACCAAATCGGCAGCCTGGACAGCCGTAACTAGCGTGCTGAGGTCGTCAGCCGAGCTAGCTAGATCGACAATATCCGATTCCACAGTCGCCTGAGCCAGCTGACCGTTAACAGCAGTTGTCACTTGAATGGATTCAGGAGATTCATGCTGAGCCAACACTGCTGGGGAAACGCCAACAATACCAAATACGCTTACGAGGGAAACGAGCTTTACAACAGGAAAGTTATTATTCATGGGCTTGTCTTCGAACAATCACAACAATTAGCAAAAAACTATGGTAGTAACAGACCGAGTGCTTTCCTCAGTATCTATGGAGAGAAATTTTTGAAACTAAAATGATCCGAACGGTAGTTTACTAATTTGTTCCTTCCAAACTGGGCAAAACACGCTAAAAATTATTAACAATCCTCTAGAAACAAAGAATATTGGAGATGCGGCGTGCTCTGAGCACTCACAGCCCCGATATTCTTCAGGACTCACCCATTTCATACAAGTTCCTGGTCTATAGGAATGTTTTTCGCAAGTGCAGCTCGTGAACAATATTCAACTGCGTCGTCCTAGTCTTCACGATTTAGCAAAGTTTACGCATATACGAAGAAATGGGGTTTTGGCTCCGCACGCGCGTCCAAAACCCCATTCATTGGCAATGAATTTGAGAAGTTTGACAGTTTTGATGCTTGCTATGGCCGTCACCAGTTCCGTTAGGACAAGCGAGCTATTTAGCCATACTCGGCTAATCATTGAGCTGATTCAACATCTGCTTACAGCCATACATCATGGCTGCTCGGTTAAGCGTATCGTCATCCACTGATTCCCAATCCATTCCGGTCTCTTTGCCGTTCACTACGACGTCCCGATACTCCTCAGCCTCACACCGATATTCAGTCGTCGCATAGTTGATTGAGTCGGGCCGATCGAGAAATCCCCAGTAGGTTTTGAGCTGAATCGAGGAGCCCAATGATGTGATGGAATCAGCATCAACATACTGCTGCTCTAATGTGGTGTCAGACTTTGCCACCATGACCCAAGTTTCTGCGATCGCCAAGGGACTCGCTGTCAAGCCATGGATTATCCACAACCCACAAACAATCAAGGAAAGAGCGATCGCCTTCTCTACCCCTTCTTTTCTATAATCACTTACCTTTGCAGTCGTCCTAACTCTGAACGCACAAGCTACAGCTCTGGCCCATTGCGCTATCGTCTGAATCCATCGGCTTTTCATCACTGTGCTGCCCTTGCTACATCACCAATCGACTGCGAGTGTAGCACTTTCCGTCACTATTCTTGTCCCACCAGTCGTCGCCACATGTTGATCGCATCTTCTCGTGATTGCCCTAGACGATCTTCATAGCGACGCCAGAATTCATCCCACCAACCGATGGGCTCTTCATGAGGACCTTCATATTCTGTCGGACGCCCGGTTAATCCATCCACAACCAAACTCCCTACATAGTCAGCCTCAGCATAAACTCGTGCAATTTGCTGTCGAATCCGCTGGACATCAGCTTCAGCCACGACACCATTGCTTGTTGCTTTGTAAAATTGCACTGTGACTCGAACTGGAAAATTTGGATCGCGCTCAATCGGCAAGCCATCTATTTCAGTAAAGGGACCTTCAACTTCCCCATGCCCAATCACAGCCGCTTCAACATTGCTGGAACGCTGCAATACCTGAGATTCCATTGATGCTTGCGGAGCAGGCATCACACTCTCGTCTGCAACACCAAAACGCACGGGTTCTTGTTGAAGCAGGGGCACTTGAATCAGCATCACCATGTTCAATCCTGCTTCTTCAGCTGCACGACTGATATCCGTACCGTCAGAATTAGAAATTGCTTCGTCCTCTTCCAACACAAAATCACTTGCACGCTGTCCCGTTAGGCTCGCACGCTCACCATTTTGATTGAAAAACAGTCGCTGTCCCCAGGTTCGTCCGGCGGCAAATCCATCACGCTGATTATCAATAACCGTGACACTGGTACCTTCGCGAGTTGCCAAAATCGTCAGCACAGCCGGATCTCCAGGATAGGACTGGTAGTTAAACAACACTGGATTAAACTCAGCAATCCCCTCTTGGGGAATGGGTAGAAACGCAGCCTGCGCACTCACCAATACATGCGTGTCGCGATCAGCCAAAAGCGAATTGTTGCGCGCTGTCCAAGAATCGGGTTCAGTCAAATAGCGACGAAGATTGCCGAGCAGTTCTTCCAATGAAACAGATTGAAGATCATCTCCCGTCTCATTGCCCACTGGCACATAAAACTGATCGATGGGAATGTCGGCTGAGTGATCCGTGAAGTTGGGATACCGAATCACGGGCATCAGATGCAGGTCGTACTGCCCCGTTCTGGGATTTTGCTGCTGCACCTGAATCGTCATGTCACTAATATTTGGTCCAACTGCCGAATTATTGAATCGCCCGGTATCTTCCCACGTCACGTTTAATACGTCTAACCCATATTGATCAGCCAGGTGTTGCGCGTTTTGGTCGTAAACCATACCAACCGTCTGCTCAATAACGCTGCGATAGCGCTCATAGGCGCTAAGTTCAGCATCAGACACCTGTCGTCTATCCTCAGTCGTAGGTTCTAAAACCTCTTCAAGTGCGGGAACACTGTCAATCGATGGCTCGACCGGTTGAGCAGGTGATGACGTCAACTCTAAACCAAATCCCTCTACTCCCAAAGATTGTTCCAGAGTGCTGGAACTTGCTGATTCAGATTCAATCGAATCAGCCATCAGGAAAGAATCCGTTTGACTTGCACCGACCGGAGAAAGGGCGATCGCCATCGGAAGTCCTGTTCCCATAGCAGCCAATACACCGATCCAAAATCGAGGGGTTTGGAACAACATTCGCATGTTCGTTTGCTCACCACATCAAACTACCCTTTCACTGTATGAGAGGGATTCTGGAAAATATTGTGGGTTACAGTTTTTGATACATCGTGCGTTACACGAGTCGGACAATAGCGGACTAACCTGCCATTCTCCGTCATCCCGCGTCAGTTCTGCCTGCTCTGCGGATCATCATAGGTATTGGTCAGCATGATCAAGTCTGCATTTGCTTGAGGAACACCCGATACGGCAGGAAGGGATGGGGTTGAAACCGAAGAGGGGCGATCGTCGGCTGAAGACTCAGGAATAGCATCATTTTCATCATCAGACTCCGCACCATTCTCTGATTGGTTTGAACGATTGAGAGAGAGTAACGCTTCAAATGAAGGGGCTTCGGGCTTGTAAGCAGCGAGATCAAACCAAAACGTTGTTCCAACTCCGACTTCGCTAATCAAATGCGCAGAGCTGTGATGCTTCTCGATGATATTGCGTACAATCGATAGCCCCAGTCCTGTTCCTTCTAGGGTATGCACACGATTCTCAACCCGGAAGAAACGGTCAAAAATTGCCTTCTGATCATCTTCGTCAATGCCAATCCCTGTGTCTGATACTTCAACTCGAATGTGATGATGATTCTTTTTATGACTTGTTCCTAAACAATAGGCTCGGATCATGACCTGACCACCAGGTTCGGTGAATTTCATGGAATTTCCAACCAGATTCGTAAAAACTTGAAGCAACAGGTCATAGTTGCCCAGCACCTGCGGCAGATCCGGGTCAATCTCGTGCTGAAGATCCAGTCCTCTCTCTTTCGCAGTCAACTGATAGGTTCTCAGCGTCTGCTCAACCGGTTGAATAAGATCGATGGCTTCAAACTGATAGCGGCGGTTCGATTCCAATCGCGATAAATCAAGGACATCGTTCACTAACCGCGTCAATCGATCCGTTTCTCGATTCGCCGTATCTAAGAACTCCTGACGCTCAGTTTCAGTCAGATCCTCTCCATATTCATGCAGCGTCTCAATAAACGACTTAATGTTGAACAACGGCGTTCTTAGCTCATGAGACACATTGCTGATAAATTGGCTTTTTGCTTCGTTGAGTTCGACTTCACGCGTAATATCTTGAATCGTAATCGCAATCCCTTTGAGATTTTCCTTCGCTTGGTCGAGCACCGTTGTAAGCAGAACGCGGATGGTACGCTGGGTCGGCTCTACCATCAAAATGCGGAATTCAGCGCCTTCATTATCCTGCTCAGCATTCTTAAACTGACCTGTTGAGATGCGATACAGCGGTTTTGTCAGCTCTGCTTTGACTGATTGTGGCAAATAATTAAGGACATTTTCCCCAATCACATCGTGCTGCTGCTTCCAGCCCAATAATCGACGGGCAGTCGGATTGACCAGCACAACGTTCATTGCACTATCTAGTAACACCGCTCCATCAGCAATGGTAGCCATCAAGGTTTCTAACTTGGCCTTCTCAGCGGTTAGTTCTTCAATATTTTGTTCTTCATAACTCTCCAGCCGCTCAGCCATTTCATTGAAGTTAAAGATCAATTCGCCAAGTTCTCCACCCAGCGGCAAATCAATGCGCTGTTTGAAGTTTCCTGCGGCGATATTCTTAACCCCAACTAGCAGCTCTTTAATCGGCTGTGTGATTGTCAGTGCATTGAAGACCGCACCCAGAATCACCATGACCCAAATTGAGACGAAAACGGCGATCGTCACATCTCTTGTTAGGTGAGAGGAGGCAACAACTGTTGGATTGGGGTTGATGCCAATTGCAAGAACACCCAAATATTTCTCGTCATAAACTAGTGGCACAAACACATCAGTGACTTCACCATCAGGATTCATGTGATGTCGCACCATCGGCTGGTTGAGATCCCGACGATACGTATCGGGCAGTTGAATGCGCCGCTGAATCGTCAATGAATTTTGGACTTCTAGTTCTGAGAACGGAATGCCGAAGAAAATATCGCCGTCTTCATCGGCATAAATCATGTATCGGATGCTAGATGTGCTGTTGTAGAAGCGGTATGAAAACCGAGCCAGTTCACTCCGACTACCATCATTCACTAAGGGCGCCACATTAGACGCCAATAGTAAGCCTAAATCACTGCCAAATCGAGTGTCATTCAGTCGAGCATCCTGCTGGATGGTATTAACAGCCCAAAACGTGAGGCCACTCATCAATAAGGATACGACTAAAGTCGCAGCAGCCATCAGGCGGGTCTGAAGCGTAAATTCTGACCACCAGCGCCCAAGGATTTCTTTAACTTTGCTCAGCAGTGATAACACAGCGCGCTAACCCACACATTAAAACAAGTATCTAAAGGAAGTTTAATTTTTCCTTCATTGTGACATGTTCGCTATCCCTTGCACTCTCTAGAACCGAATGTAGCTACATTAATTCCTCAAACCTGACTGATTTTAATGCTTGTGATGTCAATCCGCATACCGGTTTCTTATCTAATATGACTTGGACTGCTATTTTAAGTGCTTACACCCTGAGACAGAAAAGAACAACTTTCTCTATCCAATTTCTCCAGATGGTATCGTGGCGATCGCCCCATCGGCTCATAGATGACTGCATTGTTCGAGCCACCCTAAAACGCATACGCATCAAAAATGAAATTGTCTGAACATGCCTTTGCTTTTAACCGATCGATATCGCTTCTCACAGTCCAGGCGAGAAGAGGAGTCTGAAAAAGACGACGATTCACCGTTGTTGCGACCGATGGAAGCGCACTTAAATCATAGGCAATGAAATCAGGATCGCTCTTGCTGTTGAGCATCAGGTTACTCAAAAGGAATTTCTGATGCCAGGAGAGGTCTTCACCCTCAAAATTTCCTGACAGCTGCCCTCGACGAATATGCGGAGCCTTCCGTTTAAAAAATTCTAGTGAGAATGGATTAAACGCCTGAATGGCAAATTCTCCCTCATAGGTTGATACGAGGGTTAGCAGGGCAGATTCTAGGGGACCAATCTCTCCTTCATTCTTAATTTCAATCAATACAGGAACCCGACCCTTGATAACGGTCAACACATCCTTAAGGAGAGGAATCGATTGATCCGTTTGGAATAGCTTCAGATTTTGAATAGTTGACGTTGTTTGCTCTGAAATTAACCCAGACTGGCCGGTGAGCCGATCTAGTTCACTGTCATGGAAAACCACGAGGGCACCATCGGCGAGCTGCTGAATATCAAGTTCAATGGGATGATGACGGGCGATCGCCGCTTCAAAGGCTTGCATCGAGTTTTCAGGAATTTCCCTACCATAATGAAACCCACGATGGGCGATTGGACGATTCAACAGCCAATCCACGTTTGCACTCCTCTCAAAGTCATCACTGCTACATTGCTAGCGCTCACCAAACCCTTCAACGAAGCATTCAGACAAGCAAAATCCCAGTAAACTCAAAGGGTCAAGCAGGTTTTATCCTATCGACGCCTCAATAAGAGCGCGTTTACCACGACGCTAACCGAACTAAATGCCATCAGTGCTCCAGCATTTGCTGGACTTAGAAGAATCCCCCATTTAGGCAGCAATACGCCTGCTGCAATGGGAATTCCCAACGTGTTATAAGCAAGCGCCCAAAATAGGTTTTGCCGAACCTTCTGAATGACGCGTCGCCCGAGAGCAATAGACGCTGCAACATCGATGAGGCGATCGCGCATCAGAACAATATCAGACGTTTCAATCGCCACATCTGTTCCAGAATGTAACGCGATCGCAACATCAGCTTGAGCCAATGCCGGCGCATCGTTAATCCCATCTCCAACCATGCAGACGACTTGCCGATTTTGTTGAAGCGTATGAATCACATCCGATTTTTGACCCGGCTGCACATCTGCAATCAGCGCCTCATCAGGGAGTCCAAGGGATTCTACGATAGGCTTCGATGAATGCCAGCGATCGCCCGTCAGCACCTTCACTTGAATATTCATCGATTGCAATGAGCGAATGCACTCTTGAGCATCAGCTCTGAGTTGATCATCAATACCAATGATGCCAATAACAGTTGTTCCTAAAGCGACCAGTACAGAGCTACCTGAAAGATTCGTTTCCGCCTGGTCAATCGCATCCTGTACGTGGGAGTCCCACGGAAGATGCTGATGAAGCCAAGATGGCTTGCCGATGTAGAGCGGTGCATCGGCAAGCCACGCCTTTAGACCGAATCCGACTTCTGTCTGCACATCGTGAACAGGCAGAGGGGCAAGCAATCGCTCTGTTGCTGCTCGTTGAATGGCTTGTCCAATGGGATGTTGCGTCTCTTTTTCTGCTTCTGCTGCCAACGCTAAGATATCGTTGTCTGACCAATCTTCATCGAGCGACACAACCTGCGTCACGGTTGGTTGTCCAGTCGTCAATGTCCCAGTCTTGTCAAACACAACCGTATCAAGACGATGTACGTGCTCAAGGACATCCCCGCCTCGAATCAACAGTCCCCGTTCAGCACCAATACCTGACCCCACCATGATTGCCGTTGGGGTTGCCAGACCTAAAGCGCACGGACAGGCGATAACAAGAACGGCGATCGCCAGTTTGAGGCTAAGTAACAGTGGAGATTGAGTCCCCATCACTGCTCCAGTCCCCATCGCCCCAGTATCCATCGCTGCATGGTGAAGCATATGACTGGCATCAATCAGGACGCCTGGCCATAGATGAGTTCCAACGCCATACCAGAAGATAAACGTGAGTGCGGCGATCGCCATCACACCATAAGCGAAGTAACCAGCTACCGTATCTGCTAGTTTTTGCACGGGAGCTTTTCGAGTTTGTGCCGCTTCAACCAACTGAATCATTTTAGAGAGTGTCGTTTCTCGTCCAACCTGAGTTGCTTGGACAATGACAGCGCTCGATTGATTGAGACTTCCTGCACTCATGCGATCGCCAGGTCCTTTCTCGATGGGTAACGATTCCCCTGTGAGAATTGCTTCATTAACAGAAGTCCGACCTGAAATAATCGTTCCGTCTACTGGTACCTGATCACCAGGTAATACTTTTAGCCACTGACCGACCTGCACCATCTGAGTCGGAATTTCAATCCACTGTTGAGCAGAGATCGCCACGTCACCGATACTCCCATCCGTTCCCAACGATTTATCGTTCTGACGGTTCAAGAGACGGGCAACCTGAGGTTGCTGAGAAAAGAGGGCTTCAATCGCTTGCTTAGCACGCATGCGGGCCCTGTTCTCCAGAGTACGACCCATTAGGATGAATCCAACCAGCATCACCGGCTCGTCAAAAAAGCATTCCCAGCCCAGCGATGGCACTAGCAACGCAACAAGGCTTGCTGAATAGGACGTCGCCATTCCCATGCCCACCAGCGTATTCATATTAGGAATGCCATGCCGTAGGCTACGCCATCCATCTAATAAAATTGGACGCCCTGGCCATAGCAGCGCCACCGTGGCTAAGCCACAATGAAACCAAATATGGCTCAAAACAGGAATCGTGATCCAGCCAAGATGTTTTAAGTGCCCAATGAGCGACAAGATTAATAGGACCGCCGCGATCGCCAGAGACCAATCCTGCTGGGTGATGAGTTGAGAGGTGTCACCATCGCGATTGAGATCGAGCACCTCTTCGAGACTATTCTCAGGGTCTGCACTGTCCTTAAAGGATCCACTTGTCTCACAACTCGGTTCATCAGTCGTCGTCGGAAACCCTGAATTTGTCACCATTGACGAAAGTTCATCAGCGATTGCTCGATCCTTGAAACATGCATCTCCAAGAAGAACCGTTGCTTTTGCTGTGACGAGATTAACAGAAGCGTCTGCAACCGAAGGATGCCCTTTCAATTTCTTTTCGATTGCAGAAACGCACCCTGCACACTTCATCCCGCTCACATTCAACCGAATCACATTTGATGACTCTAGATTGGATGCTTTCCAGGCTTCTGAATGATTGATTTCAGGTTGAACATGAACACTAAACTGCTCAAAATTATCAGTTGACTGAGTCTGCATATGCGAATCATCTTAAGCTCGGCACAGCACTGGGCTCTAAATTCCTTGCATAGAAACAAGAAACAAGTCCCATTTATGCTAGGTTAGCAGGCTCCTCTGGGTGATGGATGTTCTTGAAACAATCTATTTATGTCACACCGAAGTTATTAATAGACCAGCATCTCTATTGCACTCAAATTTATTTCCAATGAGAGGCGAGATCGATTTTTCATCCAAGGCTTTTTAAAAAAGGGGTTTTACCCATGGTGGGTATCATCCCCTTGAGAGAACGTTATATATCGATACTAAATAGTGTTAAAACTGTGTTTTAACGGTTGCTTCTTTTTCCAACTTAGTCTGAAACGATTATCTCCAGATTCGTTTCACCGTCTTGGAATGAGTAATGTTCGTTATTCTCAATACAGCTGACCTATCACAATAATCATCCGTGAATTTACTGGGTTACAGGATCTATTTGATATTAGGTTATTGATCTTAGATCTCTTTATTGACACTTCATCTGTTCGTTTTCTTTTAAACTTAGAAGGAGGATACGATGAGGGAGAAAGCCGATAGTGACAACGGTGCTTATACGGGTCTGTGTTAAAACTCGTTGGCCTACTTCGGTAAATACTTAAACGGTATAACTAACCTTCTATTTTGGAGGAACCAGAATAGTATGAATAACTTTTCATCCTCTAAACTTTTAAGTTACGCATCACTAGCGATTGGATGCTCTTTTCTAATTCAACTGCCAGCGTATGCGCTCTCTGATTCAACATCCTCAGGTCCCTCAACAGTGTCAAATCTGATATCAGAGCATGAGCTTTCTGAATCAGAAACACTATTTACATCTAATAGCATCTTCTTCATGATTCTCAAAGGGGGATACGCCCCTCCAGATGAGGGAGCAGGTAGCGGAGAACCTGACCGCACAGAAGGCTCTGGAACTCGCTAATTAGCTATCATTCAACTGATTGACATATGGTTCATTAAGACTGAGGCATTTGTCATATCTTGGTATCTCATGTCAGAAAAGGTCAGCGAGCGACTGTTGATCCTCTTTGAGTAACGTGTGTTTAGCCCATTCACGGCTTGTCGTTGGATAATCCTCTCGATAATGCCCTCCTCGACTCTCACACCGGAAGTGTGCGCTGCGGAGAATGAGTGAAGCGATCGCCACCAAGTTACGAGTTTCTGACCACAGTTTTAGCGTTTTACATGCCTCTAGTGATGGCAGTGTACTGACCTGATGAGGCTTGAGTTGACTCACTGAACGCGTAATCGGGAGTTCATCCAGCGCCGTCTGCCATTGATTAACAACGGCGATCGCCTGAGTCAGCTCTGCATCATTACGACTAATTCCAGCACAGGTCCACATCACATCAGGTAATGTGGTGCGAATCGTATTCAACCGCTCTTTCTGTTGATGCAACGATGTCAGGTGAGCATTCTGATAGTTATCAGAATGGTGATTGACAATTTTATTGGCTAGGTTCTGGTGCTGAAGATGAGGCTGCAAGTCAATCGTCTCTAATTGCGCGCCAAACACGAGGCATTCCAATAACGAGTTGCTGGCTAAGCGATTGGCTCCATGGACTCCTGTATTTGCCGTCTCTCCTACTGCATATAGACCTGGAAGCGTGCTTTGGCTTTTCAAATCAACAGCAATTCCTCCCATCCAATAGTGCGCCGCAGGAGAAACGGGCACAGGCTCCTTGAACACATCAATTCCCCACCGTCGGCATACGTCGATAATGTTTGGGAACCGATGTCGAACCGTGCCTGTGTCAATGCATCTCATATCTAGCCACACATGATGATGATGATCAAGCGATTCACCTTCTTTTGTTGACTTTAAATAGTCAAACACCGCACGACTCACCACATCTCTTGGCGCAAGTTCACCATCCGGATGATAGTCAAAGGCAAATCGTCGGCCCTGGCGATCTACAAGGTGAGCCCCTTCTCCTCTAACCGCTTCACTGATTAAAAAGCGAGGTGCTCCTTTTTTCGTCAATGCTGTGGGATGAAATTGAATAAATTCTAGGTCTCGCAAAACCGCACCTGCTCGCCATGCGATCGCAACTCCGTCTCCAGTGCTCACAGATGGATTAGTGGTTTGCGCAAACACCTGCCCTCCTCCACCTGTCGCCAAAACCACGGCTCGTGCAGCAATCCATCCAATTTGATCGCGATAGAGTAGGCACAGTCCCTGACAGGTCTGTCGATCAGCCGACAACCACACATCGAAAACGACCGTCTCATCAAAAATGTCAACATTCGACCGTTTTCTGACCTGTTGGATCAACGTTGAGACAATCGCTCGTCCTGTTGTATCCGCCGCATGCAATACTCGCCTGCGAGAGTGTGCCGCTTCTAATGTCAGTGCAAGCTGATCGCCATTCCGATCAAACGCAACGCCCAGTGACACCAACGACTGGATACATGCAGATGCGTGGTCAGCCAAATACTGAACTGCATCGACATCGCATAGGCCAGCTCCCGCTTTTAACGTGTCGTCAACGTGTAGCTGGGGAGAATCATTCGGAGCGATCGCCGCTGCAATACCGCCTTGTGCCCAATCGCTGGCCGACTGATCAACTGTATCTTTAGTCAATAGGGCCACACGTAAATGACTCGGCAGACATAACGCTGCATATAATCCAGCTGCACCTGCACCAACAACAATAACGTCGTACTGATTCTCAAATAACGGATACTGACTCACACTCAATGGCTAGGCATTTGCCCAGATGTATAGAAGGATCTAGATATATAAGAAGGATCTGAGTGTAGCGCACGTTCTACCTAGAAAAAATGAGGTTTGACCCAGACCATTGGTTAGAGATTGGAAAAATTGTAGCTCCACAGGGGTTGCGAGGTGAACTGCGTGTTTATCCATCGACCGACTTCCCCCAACGCTTTTTAGACCCTGGAGAACGTTGGCTCCTGAAAAATGGCAGCTCAACGATTGAGGCTATTCAACTGACAAATGGTCGGCATCTAGAAGGAAAAGGAATCTATGTCATCACGATAGAAGGTGTGACCAATCGAGACCAAGCTGAGCAGCTTCGAAACGCTCGCTTATGGGTACCCGAGAGCGATCGCCCACCGCTTGAAGAAGGAGAGTTTCACGTCGCAGACTTAATTGGCCTCAGCGTTTACCACCACACTACTGGCGACTACATCGGAGAAGTCATTAACATTCTTCCAGCAGGCCACGACATTCTCGAAGTGCGTCTACCGATTATCATGCCACCTCCACAAGAGCAAGAGCCAAATCTCCATCCAAAACAGAATGAACCAAACGCCAGCGAGCCACAACGTGACAATCCGTCTAATTCCCGCAAATCATCTCGAAAATCGAAATCAAAATCAAAATCTAAGCCTAAAAAGCCCCCGACAATCCTCATTCCATTTGTCTATGACATTGCGCCCGTCGTTGATCTCAAGCGACAGCGCATTGAAGTGTTGCCTCCCCCTGGACTCATCGAGCTGTAAACCCAAACTAGAGTTCACACATTTTCATAACGGATAAGACCATTCGCATCGAACTCAATACTGCCCACTCGTATCAGCCCTAAACAATTAGAGATAGTTGTAGTGTTCCTGCAACGTGCATTCTTTTGTTATGAATTTGAAAACTTGTCGCATCATGTGACTTGACGCTGAATGAAATGTTATAGTTATGAATCTGAGATAAATTTTCACGTCAGTGTGAACTTGTTTATGCGCAGATGCTTTTTAGAGAGTGCCTGAATTGCTTTATCGCGCATCTGAAGTTTCTGAGAGTACTCACTATCAATGTTGTTCAAGATTTCTGAAGAGGTTTACTGCTTAGTATGATCAAGTTGCGGCTAAAGCGATACGGAAAGAAGAGAGAAGTGAGCTATCGAATTGTAGCCATGAATAGCCGCGATCGCCGTGACGGTCGTCCTCTTGAAGAGCTAGGATTCTACAATCCCCGGACTGATGAAACCCGGTTAGATGTACCTGCCATTGTGAAGCGCCTCAAAGATGGCGCACAGCCTACTGACACAGTTCGCAGTATCTTGCAAAAAGCGAATGTGTTCGAGCAGGTCAAAGCAGCCGAATAATTGACCTTGACGTTACAGATTAGCCAACGTGTCCAACTCAATTGCTCCCGACCACAGCACATCCGCTCAAGCAGAATCGGCTCAGGCTGATCAGCCTGACTATGTAGAGCTGGTCAAGTTTTTGTGTCACCCATTTCTGGATTCACCTGATTCTCTACGGATTGACTGCGAGCGATCGAGCCGGACCAATCGGATCTTAATTCGACTCGCTATTGAAGGTGAAGATAAGGGTCGGGTGTTTGGCCGAGGCGGGCGTAATCTCCAAGCGATACGAACGGTCTTTAAGACTATTGCTGGCCTGCATAATCAGAACGCAAATCTAGAGGTCTTTGGTAGCCAGTCATCCAGCGATCGCTCATCCTCATCTGAAGCCGATGGTTCTCGCAGCAATCGACCGCCTTCAAATCGCCGTCGTCGTCCCCCTCGTCCTCATCGCTCAAAAGACAGCTAATCACCTTATGTTTCGGCGCAGCAGCTCATTGATGTATTCATGGCTCGCACAATAGACTTACTCTCCCCTGAGAATGCGATCGCATTCTCAGGGGAACATTCTAAAAATCTAGGCCAGCTTTCAGATTTAACTGGGGCAGAGCTAACCCTCAGAGGCCAAGAAGTGTACATATCCGGCACGGAGTCAGCGCAACAGCAAAGTGCCTCAATTGTTGAAGCCCTGCGCCCGTTATGGAGTCAGGCTCAACCCATTGACAGTGCCGATATTCAAGCAGCTCGTCATGCGCTTGATACAAAACAATCAGAAAAGCTTGAACTCCTCCATAGCGATAGCATCGCCGTCAATCGCAAGGGCCTAAAAATTCGCGCCAAAACTTTTCGTCAAAAGCGATATGTGAGCGCCATAAAAAGCCACGACCTAACCTTTTGCATTGGCCCAGCTGGAACAGGAAAGACATTTTTAGCGGCGATCGTCGCTGTTCAAGCCTTATTGAAAAATGAGGTTGAGCGACTCATCCTCACTCGCCCTGCGGTTGAAGCTGGCGAGAAACTGGGGTTTCTCCCCGGTGACCTCCAGCAGAAAGTCAACCCTTATCTGCGTCCTCTGTATGATGCAATTTACGAAATTCTAGATGCAGAAAAAATCCCAACCTATATCGAAAAAGGCATCATCGAAGTTGCACCACTAGCCTATATGCGCGGGAGAACTTTAAATGACGCTTTTATCATTTTGGATGAAGCTCAAAACACAACTTCAGCACAAATGAAAATGATGCTAACTCGTCTCGGTAGTCGATCTCGCATGGTTGTA
>JBCBLF010000008.1:0-9483 GCA_038520475.1 Cyanobacteria bacterium J06627_8 | reverse complement strand
TGAAAAATGTCAAAGGCATCGCTTTCTGCGAACTCACTAAGAGCGACGTCGTTCGTCATCCCCTCGTTCAACGCATCGTCGAAGCCTACGAAAAATCAGGTCATTAACTTCTAATTTGTACTGGCATAACGAGGTACGTCATTTTTGTACCTCCGAGTGGTGTTGCGATCGCTGGACTTGTTGCTGTGTTGAACTGAAGCTGCACGTCAGCTGAATCGAAGGCTTTTAGTCCTTCTAATAAATATTTAACGTTAAACGCAATGTCCAAATCGTCTCCAGAAATTTGAGCAGAGATGGATTCTTGACCACTTCCAACATCTGGCGCGTCTACAGAAATGAGAATCTCTGATTCTGACGCCTTAAGAGAGAGCTTAACAATACCGTTTTTCTGGTCTGCAAGCACTGCAATTCGCTCTAATGCATTGATGAGGAAACGCCGTTCGACAGTTGCTTGGCGAGAAAATTGCTTGGGTATGAGTTGCCGATAGTTTGGATATTGCCCTTCTAAGAGTCGGCTGGTAAGGCGCTGATTATCCCATTCAACAATCAACTGTCCCTGATCAAAGTGGACGGCGATCGCCTCTGATGACTGATAGAGCTGAAGCATTCGTTCTAATTCACGAAGTGCTTTTCCCGGAACCGTCACATCAAACTCAGCAACCTCGTCTTGAGAATCCTCTTCTGATTCATTTGCCGTCTGCACAACAGCTAATCGATGTCCGTCAGTTGCCGCAAACTCTAACCCATCATCACTAGCCAACAAGTGTACTCCAGTGAGCACCTGTTTCGTTTCATCTGCGCTGGAGGAAAATAGCGTTCCACCCAGCCCTTCACTCAATGCATCCACTGGAAGATTAGCGACATTCCCTCCCTCGATCACGGGAAGTTCAGGATATTCTTCGGCACTCATCCCTCGGACTTGATACCGGCCTGATTCTGATGTCAACGTGATCAAAAGTTCGCCTTCATCGTCGTCAAGGGTAATGTCTCCTTCAGGCAAGCGAGCAACAATGTCGGCCAACAGCTTAGCAGGAAGAGTCAACACGCCAGGTGATTGAACAGTTGCCGGAAAACTGGTTTGCACCCCTAAGCTCAAGTCAAATCCGGTCAGTTTGACCTGCTGAATTTCATCATCCACCGTCAAAAGAACATTAGCTAGCACCGGATGACTGGGACGAGACGGTACCGCACGACTAACAACTGACAGATGGGTATTGAGTTCGTTTTGAGTGCAAACAAATTTCATAAGGCTTCGGCTTAAGTTAGTGGGTCGTCTCTTCAATCACACGCTGTCATTAGGTTGGTATTGGGGGTTATGTCATTGCTAAAGCGTTTTCTTTCCATGGCTTGTGAGAATGTACCCCTGTCAATGCCTTTCTCTGTACTGTCTTGGAACGAGATCCTAACACCGTTAGACACTGGGTTCAAATCACTAAGTTGCTTGTTGATTGACTCTTCTGATAAATAAAAAATTAAGAAAGATCGTTTTAGTAGTAGGTCATGTGGAATCTGTGGAGAAATCTGGGGATCGAGGCAGGATAATTTTCTCAAGATTTTAAAAGGTTGTGGAAAACGTGTGGAAAAGTAAGATGGTTTCCCACAAAACATATGTACTCTTGATCTTTTTCACGGATCGTATCCCTTTTTCCACGATCATTTCAGCGGTTTTCCACAAGTCTGTTCGTGTTTTCCACAGAAGATCGACGGTCAGACGCTGATCTTTCTTAATATTTTGTATCATTTTTGGATGTATCTAGGTTTTCTCTAGCCTCTTCAGACGTGCTGGTAATACAGATTGCTAGCAGCTCGGTGAAGGATGGAGTGGCGATGGGCAAGTGTATCGGTATCTGTACAGTAACCCCCGCCAATGACGCAGGCTGTTGGAAATCTGTGAGCTAAACACGTGCTAAGAACCTGCATCTCTCGTCTAAAGATACCTGTATCGGTGAGTGCAAGCTTTCCAAGGCGATCGCCTACGTGGGTGTCGACTCCTGCATCGTAGAGCACCAGATCAGGCTGCACCTGTGTCAGGAGATCAGGCAGGTATTGATCGAGAGTTTGTAGGTATTCGTCGTCTTCCATCCCCTCTGGAAGTGCAACATCTAAATCACTGGTCTGCTTGGTTCCTGGAAAGTTGACGCCACAATGCATCGAGAAGGTAAAGACACTGGGGTCATTCTGAAAAATAACGGCTGTCCCATCGCCTTGATGAACATCTAAATCAAGGATGAGTACTTGTTTTGCTAATCCAAGGGTCTGAATCACACGGGCGGCGATCGCCAAATCATTGAAAATACAAAAGCCAGATCCGTAACTTGGAAAGGCGTGATGGGTGCCACCTACGGTATTGCAGGCAAGGCCGGTTTGCAGAGCAAGCCGAGCCGTCAAGATCGTTCCACTAACGGCCAGACAAGTCCGTTCCACCAAGGATGGACTATTTGGTAGCCCAATTCGACGTTGCTCTTTTTCCGAAAGGGTCCCACTGCAATATCGCTGAATATAGTCAGGAGTGTGAACAAGGGGTAGCCATTCGTGAGAAGGCAACTCAGGGCGATGAAATTGATGCGGCTGTGCAACGCCGTCACTTAATAGCAAGTTATAGAGCTTGCCAAACTTGGACATTGGAAATCGATGTCCATCGGGGAGTGGAGCAACATAGTTGGGATGATAGACAAACGGTAAATCCATGAAATCTGTTCAGAATCGTTAGCGAACTCGGTTTGAACATGATGCTGACGCAAAATCTAGTTTTGCGTCGGCGTCTGCTGTGTATTCTTTCAAAATAGGAAAAGCTCCTTGTTGATCGTAGTGGAAATGCCGTGCTTAGGCAGCGATCGCCCGTCAGAATTCAATAGAGTCGAATTGCATAAGACGAGTGGATGTTTGTAAGCCGATCGTGGTGGCGATCGCGACTCGTAAACAGGCGTTGGATGAGGAGAACTTGCATGACACCTGTTGAAGAAGATGAAACAGCAATTGATCATGCCGTACACTAGAACTCGCATTGAACTTAGTTTCGATGACTGTTGAATTACTCTTGTGAGGAACTCTATGACCCGCGCCATTATGGAGACGAAAAAAGGTACGATCCACATCAATCTGTTTAGCGAAGACGCTCCAGGAACGGTCGATAATTTTGTCAAATTGTCGAAGGATGGGTTCTATGACGGGTTAACGTTTCATCGAGTCATTGATGATTTTGTGATTCAAGGAGGATGCCCCAACGGAACGGGAGCAGGAGGGCCTGGCTATACCATTAAGTGTGAAATTAACGACAACAAGCACCTCGCAGGTTCACTGTCGATGGCTCATCGCGGAAAAGATACGGGCGGTAGCCAATTCTTTATTTGCCATTCTCCTCAGCCTCATTTGGATGGTGTCCATACTGTGTTTGGCAAAACGGAAGATATGGATGTGGTGAACGCTATTAAACCGGGAGATGAAATTGTCTCTGTGAAGATTGAGGAATAATCCCAGGCTGTTTTGACGCATGATGGTTTGCGGCTTTGATAGCTTGTATCAAAACGATTGATAGAAATAAGTGACATGATTAGCCATGCTAGTCATGTCACTTATTTATGAATGAGCCACGTGATTGAAGGAGTGCAAAGCTATGACGGACTGGTGGGGTGTTGACGGTGGAATTACGGCTCCGAAGGGATATCGCGCAGCTGGTATTGCGGCGGGCCTAAAGCCTTCGGGGGCAAAAGATCTGGCACTCATTGTTTCTGATGTGGATGCGATCGCCGCAGGTGTGTTTACGATCACTCAGGTGAGAGCCGCCTGCGTCGACTACTGCCGTCAAAAGCTTGATGCGCACCCATCGGCCCGAGCCATTCTCTGTAATGCGGGTCAGGCGAATGCTGGAACAGGAGAACAAGGATGGGACGATGCGTGTGAGAGTGCCACTCTGACCGCTCAGTACTTGGGGATTCCAGAAGACTCGGTGTTAGTTGCGTCTACGGGGGTTATTGGTGAACGCATTCATATGGAGGAAATGCGTGCTGGAATTCCTAAACTCGTAGCCTCTGCATCGGTAGAGAATGGAGCAGAAGCCACTCAGGCAATTCTAACGACGGATCTCGTTCCTAAGTTCATCTCTTTGGAAACCAATCTCAATGGTCGCCCTGTACGGATTGGGGGTATCTCTAAAGGGTCAGGCATGATTCATCCCAACATGGCGACTATGTTGGCGTTTGTTACATGCGACGCGACTGTTTCACCCAGTCTATGGCAACAGATGCTGAGCCGAGCAGCAGATAAGAGTTTTAATCAAATTACAGTTGATGGTGATACGAGCACCAATGATTCGCTTATTGCTCTTGCGAATGGGGAATCTCGCACGCCTGCAATCACCGAGGCTGGAGCGGAGGCTGATCGATTAGAGGCAATGCTCACGGAGGTGTGTATTCACCTTGCAAAGGCGATCGCCCGTGATGGCGAAGGCGCGACTTGTTTGATAGAGGTTCAGGTGATAGGAACAGTGGATGATGCGTCAGCGCGGCGTATCGCTCGAACAATTGCAGGTTCGTCTCTCGTGAAGGCAGCTGTGTTTGGCCGAGACCCAAATTGGGGGCGAATTGCAGCAGCGGCAGGGCGCGCAGGTGTTGTCTTTGATATGGCTAATTTAGGTGTTCGTCTGGGAGACATCGCGTTGATGGAGCGTGGGCAACCATTGCAGTTTGATAGAGGCGCTGCAAGCCAATACCTTAAGAATGCATCCGAAGGCGAGTATCTCAAAACAGATACGGTTGTTATTGCAGTTTCTGTGGGGCAAGGTCCAGGCTCAGGAACGGCGTGGGGATGTGATTTGAGTTATGACTACGTCCGCATCAACGCTGAATATACAACTTAAAACGCGACACAATTTGGCAAAGTTTACGAAGAAATAGGGACTTGGGGTGTGCATTGCGCACTCCAAGTCCCTATTTCTTCATTATGGTTCGCGAAGATTCTCAATTTGTGAGCGTGACTCAACTCGTGAAAAAAAACTCCGATTCAGCATGACCGAATCGGAGCGATTGTGAGGAGGAAACAGATATGGGATGCAATGTTGAAGAGCGATAAAGTTATCGCAGATAAGAGATGCCGCGATATCGGAGGGCCGTTGCTGAGTGTAGAGAGTGAACCTGACCACCTTTAAATGCCACGTGATGACCCCTGTAAGCTCCAGCGATTCGGAGACTGGGTGTCGTAACAATGTCAGATGCAGAGGCGTATGACACACCAAGAAACTGTAGCTGCATAGAGGGGGGCTCCTGTAAGGCTCGTTGGTTGCTCTAAGTAAAAGATCCAAGGAGCTCCATATGAATTTCAGGTATGACCGTGTGCGTGTAAACACAGAGAATCGTGATCATGATCACAATTCTCTGCCTTGATGGCTACGGTTTCTTGATGGAATAGAGCTCAATCTTTTTGCTCTGGAACTAATTCCACATTCACCTCGTTGACGATACGACGCTTGAGTTCAACGGATTCTGAACGAGGTAAGAGATCGAAGAGTTTTCTTAAAATGTCGTCCATCTTTTCGAAGGGGACTTGTCCGATCTCATCAAGGACAACGTCACCATCTTGATTAAAAATCAGGGTTTGTGGCACATAGCCTTTGTAATAATAGCCGGCTTCCGTCGATGTGTAGTCGTCCTTAAAGGGGAGTGAATCGACACTCATGAAAATAAGGTCAGCCGCACGGCCATAGTAGGCATCGAGCTGAGTGAGGACAGTCGAATATTGTTTACAGTCACTGCTGTCGTCAACGTAGAAACTCAAGATTGCAGGGCGATCGCTCCGTTCAAGGGCTTGTGCCAGCGTGACACGTGGAGGAATCAGCGATCCATTGCCTGCGTAGAGTGGAAAAATATTGCCGTCATACCGATCATCGGTGAGACTAGCATGAGCAGGTAAGACACTTAAACTCAGACTACTAACGAGTAAGGTGACTGCCAGTAGTAAGACACAGAGGAGCTGACAGAGCTGTCGAAGGATTGAAGGAAAAAGCGAGTTGATAACTGGATTAAGCATACGGGTGTCGTCGAGGCAAAAGACTTGGTTTGCAACTATCAGGCTACGAATATCGGTTTTCCGTATCACATTCATATGGTCCTCGCTAGCTCAGGGCACGTCGTCCATTCATTATGGAAAGCTAGAGAGTAACGCATGGCTATGCCCATTATCGCTGTGAACGGCACGTTAAGACATGAGACTTGAAAGGATACGTAGTGAACCCAAACCGTCACGATCCTGAGATCTTAATTGAGGTTGAGCGCACCTGGCGAGACTGACGCATGGCCACTGCAACTAAACCTGTCCACTGACACTGAAAATGCGTCAGTTTGCATTGATTGGAACAAATGGCTCAGAACTAACACAAGGCTGCTCTATGCTTAGAGTTTTGGTGGGTAGTGACAGGAGGTTTAACCAAAGGAGCGTACTGAGTGAAACCTTATCAGGCTATCCCAATTCAAGACTGTGGAGAACCGCTGATTCCCTTGCCAAGGGGGGGATGTTCTTATGTGACGCCGCACCCGTATGTCAAATTGGGTGCTCCCTATGGAGACAAATCGCCCTATTATCTTCGCCAGGCTGTTTATGAACGCTTGATTGCTGCCCAACAGCTTCTTCGACAGCGTCGGTCCCATTGGAGCGTTCAAATTTTTGATGCCTATCGACCGATCGCCGTTCAACAATTTATGGTCAATCACGCCTATCACCAACTGCTTATCGAGCGAGGGATGGATGAAAGATTCCTTTCCAATGAAGAGAAGCAAGAGCTGCTGACGGAGGTGTATCAATTTTGGGCGCTACCAAGCGATGATGCAAAAACACCACCACCTCACAGCACGGGAGCCGCACTTGACGTGTCCCTAGTGGATGAAAATGACACAGAAATTGATATGGGGTCGCCCATTGATGAGCTCTCCCTGCGGTCTTACCCAGATTATTTCATGCCCAACTCTCAGCATCGACTCCCGACGGATCAAACTCCGACAGAGGTCTGCGATCGCTTTCATAAAAATCGAGAACTCCTTCGTAACGTGATGACTGAAGCGGGGTTTCAACAACATCCCAATGAATGGTGGCACTTTTCCTATGGTGATCAGCTCTGGGCATGGTTAACCCGTGAGCGGACAGATGATATTGAGGCGATCGCTCGCTATGGAGGGGTTCTGTAAGGCAAGACTACACCTCACAAGAATTTGGGGAAATGGATTGAGAAATACAACATCTTCATTGCAAAACATTGTCAATCGCGACATTTCATTGCAAACACTCAGATTTCTATCGTTGCGGTAATTCTTCGATGGTAAGGTAACCGCAGTATTTTGTTACGCGACTGTTACGCGACTTTTAAATCCATGTATAACAAAGAATCGAAAAAAGATTGGCTTGGCGCTGTTGTTACCGCTGGCCTGGGTGCTGGTATCGCTACATCATTTGCAGTGAGTCAAGGTCAAGATCCAGCGAGGGCAGCTGTCATTACAGTATTTGCGATCGCCGCCGCTCTTTTGATTGATCGCGTTCTTTAGTTCTAACGCCACACAGTAGTCGTCCTATAGCTCGGTGTGCCTAGATTAAGAACAGTGCTACTGAGTGCATTCAACTCGATAGCACTGTTCTTAGTATGGATGCAGTTGCATTGCAAGATGCAACTGGCCAACAATATAGCTATGGCCAAGAAAAAGAAATCTGATCAACCGCTGACTGGGGATGCTCTGGTAAAGGAAACATGTCGCCGGATTCGCGCCGCCCGTTCCTATTGGGATGCGCATAACAATCGTGCGTGTCGTGGTGAGCGTGAAAAAGCATTGGCGCTTTACAACACTCTGACGAAAGAGCAAAAAGAGAAAATTCCACAGCAGCTTCGAGTCTGGCTACGGTATCGAAGTGAGAAATATTTTGGCCCTCAGAATACGCCTCCAGGCGGTGCTAGGAAAACAGTTGGTTCCAAAAGACAAAAAGATATGAAGCGTTAAGAGGGTGGTATCTGATGGATTCGCAAACGGATGTCGGTTGGTTTTGAGCAGTATGTATTGCACTGTTTCCACTACAGAATTCGACATGCAGTGCGGTGTTATCACAGCGTTCGAAATGTCGACAGCATGAGCAAGAAGTCCTGTCTTAATGGATCGTTGAGATCGGCATAGCCAACAGACATCAGATAAATGAGGTTTCGATCATCATTTGTTAACACGATTGTGTCGTTACAGAGGAGTCCACACCAGGTGTAGGTAACGCCTCGATGACCATCAAGGTTTGTCCATTGATAGGAGTCATTGTTTAAGGCCGAAACACTTTGATTCTCCTGTGCCCATGTCAACGGTGAGAGCGATCGCGGATTGTCATAGACTAAAATCTCAATCCATGAATCTCCTTCAATGTAGGTCTGATCGACGATACTTTGATGAACCAGGTTAGTAAAAAACTTGATGGATGACTGACTGGACCGATAGTTCTCTTCTGAAAGTGTGAGAACGTAGCTGTCTGGGTAGTTGAGGCGAAATCCTAAATCTGGGTTGGTGTAGGTTTGGTTGAGATTATCACTGGCAATGAAGCGTACTAAATCTCCCCTGACCCAGCCTTCCGCATTAGATTGAAGAAATCTCACATAAAACCAAAAATATTCGTCATTCCTATAGGCGTGATCCATTACCTCTAAGCGATCGCCCGGAAAGCCGTAGTGGCGTGCAGAAGCATTGATAGATGGTTCAGAGCGGACATTGATTCGACCATCTGCGTCTCTAGCGTTTAGCACTGCAGGAGTTGCGTGTGCAGGTTGGGGCCATAGGGTACCGACCAGAGCAAGTAGAGGAAGTAATCGAGGCCAACGGAGAGTGAACATGGTCGATGAGTGTTGCAACATCATGTTTCAAGAATGCCCACTTGCAGCGGGACCTGGATCTGGAAATCGGCGATCGCTCGTTGACTGCTATCCCTCGTTTTCTGGACCGCAAACAGGGTGTTGACTCCTATCCCTTTGAACCCCCAATCAAGTAGATTTGACGTGGAGACATTCGCTGGAGTGGGCATGCCATTACCCGTCAGAAATAATCGCGTTCGACTGCCTCAAGGACCTTTGTTTTGGCGAGAAATTGGTGAAGGAGACGTTCTTGTTTTTCTACATGGAGCCTGGGCGACGGGTGAGCAGTGGTTAGATGTCGTTCATCAGCTAGGGCAAACGTATCAGTGTTTTGCTCCAGATCTGTTAGGGTTCGGCGAATCAACGAGACGAATTAAGCACTATTCGGTTCAGCTTGAGGTCGAAGGCTTAGCCGACTATCTCAAGCTGTTGAGGATCAAGCGCTGTGTGCTGATCGGTTATGGTCTCGGAGCCTGGATTGCATCAGCTTATGCGTTAGCGTATCCCGATAGCGTGAGGGGCTTAATTGCTGCATCCCCTGAGGGGGTTATGCTAGAAAAGCTGAACGGACGTTGGCGCGGTTGGCCACTGTTGTCGAGTCCAATTCCGTTCGTTGGCTGGGCTCT
>JBCBLF010000089.1:0-17471 GCA_038520475.1 Cyanobacteria bacterium J06627_8 | reverse complement strand
TTCAGAGCCTGGCACTTCTGAGGATGGTGCAATGGGCACGTCCGTCAGTATCGATTTTCAACAAGGTACTCAAGGTGAACGATTCCGAGGGAATGGCGATCGCAACCGACTCCAAGGCACCAATGACAACGACACCCTGCTGGGCAAAGCGGGCAATGACACCCTGCTGGGCAAAGCGGGCAACGATAAACTCAAAGGCAGCGCAGGCAAAGACACCCTCAAAGGGGGGAAGGGCGATGACCGTTTGGAGGGCGGCAAGGATAAAGACCGCCTCCTTGGTCAGTCCGGAAACAATATCCTTATTGGCGGCAAGGGCAATGACTTCCTGAGAGCAGGCGGAGGCAAAGATATGCTGCTCTATCGGAACTTGAATGAGGGCACGGATAGAGTACAGAAGTTTGACATCAGCCAAGATGTGTTTGACTTATCTCGCATCTTCAGACGTGCCATCTTTGCTGGAGACAGCGACTTTCAGCGCTTTACCGACTATGTGCAACTGGTAGAAGTGAATGGCAGTACGCAGGTGCGAGTGGATGCCGATGGCAGTGGAGCAGGCACCGATACCGTAAACCTGGCCAACGTCAGAGGTGTTGTGGGTCTCTCTTCCCAGAATTTTGTGTTGAGCTAAACCTTATCGCTTGACGCTTTCGTTGTGGGAACATCTGATGATCATGTTTCCCTGCTGCGCGGGGAAACCATGCCCAAATCTAAACCCGTAGGGCTATATGCAAGGGCGATCGCCCTTCTTTCCATTAGATAGAACAGCTTAAGAATCTATTATTGAGTTGCTTGTGTGTTGCTTAACATGATTGGCACCATTATCTGTGAACTTTGCCAAGTCACGTGGAGTTGCCTCAAGAACCATAAATCTTGCGTGAACCTTAACAGAGCGTTAGGAAAACCACGGAGCAGTAAAAATAATTACTCCTTCAAAAATTAATTTAACCCTTGTGAGAAAAAAGTTAAGGCCGATGGGCAATGATTCGACCAATAAGCGACTCAACGGTATCTTTTAGCGCTTCATCTTGATCGATATCAAGCAGGGTTCTTTCCCCTAACCCCTCGACAAACACGCTATTGTCGCTGCGACTCAAAATGACGAGCTTATTTTGAATATGCGTCTTGCAATACTCCAATTCCCACTCTAAGGAAGGGGTGGCTTCCGTCGCATCAAGAATGACGACTGCGGCTTCACGGGCTTCTTGTTTGACCCTAGGTTTCCAATGCTTGTTTGAGACCACAATATATTTCATTCGAGCGATGAACCATCCCCCTCCCAGCCGCATTAGGGGACCTCGGAGATCTGCATCGCTCATCGTCACACACCGACCAAAAACTCGACCTGCGAGGACTAAGGTTCCTAACATTCGCTCAGTTGAAGTGACCCCAAACTTTCTTAAAATCAGAACCCGATATCGTCTCCATTTTGGAAAGAAATAGAATCGATTCGTTAGGAGGATAAACGCCAAGAGGAGTAACAGCCAACGGTCACCTGCCGGTTGCACATCGTTAGCCTGTGAATCGTGGACGTGATAAACGGTTATGCCAACGTAGATGACATACCAGGCCATAAAAGAATTAACGAGCATCCCACCCCAGCGCATCCGATAAAAGATCGTCTGTCGATAGTCATATCCGAGGCGTTTTGAACGCGCACAGCGTTGCCGCTCGACCAATAGCGTGACGATAAGGAGCCAGATAATCAGTGGAACTGAAAGCCATTTCCCTAGAAACTCCGCAGAGTAAGGAGGTTCAGCGATCGCCAACATCACGATAAAGAACCAGACGTATGACGCAGCTAAGAACACAAGCATGAGCACCGACATACCAGTCGGAATCGACTTAAATCCCCATCTGGCAAACGTCGAATTCAGAAAAAACGCTGTTCTGCTTGATTTACGGGCCATGTTGGTTCCCTGGGTGTGTGATGAACCACAACACTGATCGATTCAAGCATTATCCAAGCACCCAAGTGACAAGGATAGGAAATCGAATCATCAATAGTAAAGCAATTAACTGAATCACGATGAATGGAATGACGCCTCGATAAATCTCAGTCGTTTTGATCTCGGGTGGCGCCACGCCCCGCAGATAGAACAACGAGAACCCAAATGGTGGGGTCAAAAAAGAGGTTTGCAAGTTGACTCCCAACATCACGCCAAACCATACTAAGACGGCCAAAGCAGGATTGTCGGCATTCGGCATGAGATCCACGGCAAACTGCTGCACGACTGGAATCATCAGCGGCACAATGATGAACACAATCTCGAAGTAGTCGAGAAAAAAGCCAAGGATGAACACTAGCAGATTCACCACAATCAAGAAGCCCACGACTCCACCGGGCAAATTGACGAGTAGCTCTTCGACTAGCGCATCTCCGCCAAGCCCTCGAAAGACAAGGCTAAAGATGGTTGCACCCACCAGCAAAATGATGACCATTGACGTGAGTTCAACGCTGGAGCGGATGGCGTCTTTCAAAATCTTGAACGATAAGCGACGATTCAACGCGGCAAGAACCAATGCTCCAACCACGCCCATCGCGCCTGCCTCAGTGGGTGTGGCAACGCCAGCAAAGATACTGCCAAGCACAACCAAAATCAAAACGAGGGGCGGCATCATAACCCGAATGACTCGCATCGCAAGCTGACGAGTAGTCAATGTCAACATCTCAGGAGGCAGTGCTGGTGCTGCTTTAGGGCTGAAGATAGAGACCCCGATGGTGTAAAGCAAGTACATGCCAGCTAGGGCAAGTCCCGGCAGGAGGGAACCGAGAAACAGATCACCCACTGAAACGCCCAACTGGTCACCTAATACGATGAGAACGACGCTTGGGGGAATGACCTGTCCGAGCGTTCCAGATGCGGCGATGATGCCGGTTGCCAGCGATGGGGCATAGCCATATCGCAACATGATGGGTAGCGAAATCATCCCCATTGCAACCACAGTTGCGCCAACAACACCTGTTGCAGCCGCCAGCAGCGTTCCAACTAGAATGACGCCGATCGCCAATCCCCCGCGCAGGCGACCAAACAGAATGCCAAAGGTTTCAAGTAGATCTTCGGCTAACCCTGAACGCTGAAGAACCGTCCCCATCAAAATAAAGTAAGGAATCGCCAACAGCACGTAATTCGACATAATGCCGAAAATCCGCTGGGGCAAGGCTGAGAATAGAATCCAGTCGAACTCGCCCACGGCTGCCCCAATGAGAGCAAACACAATGCCGGTTCCGCCCAGGGCAAAGGCAACCGGATACCCGGTAAAAATAAGAAGCAGTGCCCCTAAAAACATCAACAGGCCAAGGTATTCAATCATCATGGCCTCCTGCATTGGGCAATTGGTTGGTGATGATTGCAGCACTCTTAATGCCTTCAGAAATGCCTTGGAGCCCTAACAAAAAGAAGGCAACGAGAATCATTGTTTTGAGCGGATAGCGGGGCAGGCCACTGGGATCAGATGACATTTCGAGGACTTGCCAGGAGTTGAGCACGGCAGGCCACGACGACACTAAAATGAGTCCGCACATGGGCAACAACATCAGCATTGAGCCAAAGAGGTCAATCCATGCTTTTCCTTTACGGGAGAGGCGACTGTAGAGAATGTCGACTCGTACATGGGCATTGTCTTTCAGCACATAGGCGGCACCCAGCAAAAAAATTAGACTAAATAAGTACCATTGCACTTCGATGTAAAGGTTCGAGCTGAGATTAACGCCGATGAATCTGCCTAAATATCGAGTGATGGCATTGTAGGCTCCGATCGCCACCATCATGAGCGTGAGTCCAAGGGTCACTATCCCTATCCAGTTACTGAGGCGATCGATCCACCTCGAAATCCTTAACAAAACTTGCATCACCGCATCCACATAACATCTAACGCTCTATCATCCATTTGCGACCATTGCCGAATGTGATGAGAGAGGACAGGTACAACCTTCCGTCATTACAACGAACCAATGCGCGTTGTGAGAGTACTAAACTCAGCAGGCTGAGTAACTCTTCCAGGCTGACCCGTCGAAAGCTATAAGTGATTATTTTAGGATGAATGGTGCCGTTCACTCTGTGACGATTAAGCAGTGTATGGCTTCTCTGACTTAAGCCAAGGGCCCATTATTAAATCATGAATAGGTTGCGTGAGATTACGTAGATATTTGATGAGATTTTCGCGAAATTCATCTTTAATTCAATGCATCATCGATCGAGCAACCTATATATAAATTGATACAACCGCAGTTTTACTTAAGCAGATAATGAAGTTGAAAATTGCGTCTTGACGATGACTGTTGCCAGTGTCACGGTCAATGTAGAGGGGTTTAGCGATTGCTGAGTTTAGCAAAACGCTGGTTATAGGGTGACGAGCTTTCTATCTCAGATGAAGAACGGGCAACGATGAAGGTACGGGGCGATGTCGAGCAGCACCATGGTGGTTTATAGCGTGCAACTTAGTGGCGATCGCCTCATTCGGGTAAGACTGACGCATGGGTGTGGATAAGGGCTTATGCCCACTACCATCGGCAAGATGCGCCAAAGATAAGGGACGTTCGTAAGTCCTACAGGGTTTATCTGAAGACTTGTTGATTCATCCATTGAACCATTTCAAAATGGCGATACGACATCGTGTTGTGAAGTTCGCCAAGTAAATGGATTCTAAAAATTTGGGGCTTACGAAGCTGAACGGTTTTCTTGCGGGTGCAGTCTCCGAAAAACCGTTTTCAAAGCTCAGAACCTTGTATGAACTGCGTAAGTCCTGCAATTCAAATCATGGACCAATTCTTTGAATTGGTATAGCGCTACGCGCTTAATCCAAACCAGTATTGTTGAGGAAAGCCCCGCTCGGCGGGGCTTTCCTCAACAATACATGTCCAGACCTATATGCGTACTGCTATATCAGAAACTCACCACGGCAAGTTGTACGAAATTCGATCTTGAAACCGCATCATTTATATTTCCTAAAAGCCTTTTGATACAAAGCTTCCACGAAATATAGAAGCTGGTTTTCATGGACGGATTTGGCAGTGGTTATCTGTTGCACAATTGATGGTCAGGTCATAACTGACGTCCAGGGGAGCACCTCTACCGCGTAATCTTCCACGGATACCTCAGGACACCGATACTATGACCTCTGCGTTGATTTCGAATGTTGATTCTGTGTGCTTTCCAGCTAGAGTTCGACTGTCTGAGAAAGACACATCCTTATTACAACGAGCGAAAGCCGTTCTAGACTCGCACTGGATCGAGGAGACCACTCATCCGGCGTCTCAGCTCTATCCCCATCAATGGAGTTGGGACTCTGGATTTATCGCAATGGGTTATGCGCACTATGACCAAGAACGGGCGATGCAAGAGTTGCGATCGCTCTTTGAAGGACAGTGGAAAAATGGGATGTTGCCCCATATCGTTTTTCGAAACTGGGAGCAGCAGGGGAAAACCTATTGTCCGGGGCCGGAGGACTGGCAGGTTGAGCGATCGCCCTACGCACCCTGCCACATTCCTACCTCCGGCATCATTCAGCCGCCGGTTCATGCAACGACAGCACTCCATATTTATCACCATGCCCATGATCAAAAGCGAGCCTGTGACTTCTTAATTGAACTCTTTCCGAAGCTGTTCGCTTGGCACCACTATCTTTATCGTGAGCGCAATCCTGAACAAGACGGTCTCATTTACATCCGACACCCATGGGAATCTGGCCAAGACAATTCCCCTCTGTGGGACAGCGTCATGCAGCGAATGATGTTAGCCCCTCATCGGTTACCGTCACACACCCACGGGCACATTCGCCTTGTGAAAGCAGACGCCCGATCGCGGGAAGAAGACGAACTCTATCTCTATCTCTTGAAACACGCCGGGGACTGTGGCTATGACGAGGCATTGATTCAACGCGACTGTCCATTTCTGGTGCAAGACGTATTGTTTAATACGCTGCTTGTGAAGGCCAATCAAGACTTAGCGGCGATCGCCACGCTACTAGGATTTGATGCCCAACCCTTTGAATATTGGGCTCGACAAACAGCAACCAGCATGAATGCAAAATTATGGAATCCGTTTGAAGGGTTTTACACGTCATACGACTTAGTGGCAGAAGCCCAAATTCCGGTGTGTGTTGCGAGTAGCTTTGCTCCAATGTATGCACGCATTCCAAGACCTGAGCAGTCCAGCGAAATGGTCTCACATTTGTTTTCAAGTGCATTTCAAGGTCATTCATTAGGCAAGTGGGCGGTTCCGAGCTGTAGTCGTCAAGAGATGGGGTTTTCACCCTATCTCTATTGGCGTGGACCAATTTGGATGAACCTCAATTGGATCCTGCATCACGGATTACGCGTGAGCGGATTTGCAACGGAAGCCGAACACCTCCGTCAGCTGACTCTCCGATTGCTTCATCGGTCTGGGTTTTGCGAATATTTCCATCCAGATTCGGGCGAAGGTCTGGGTGCCACGCAGTATTCTTGGTCAGCCGCCTTGGCAATCGACCTCTTATTAGACTGTTCAAGTTAACCGATAAGAGGCATTTGTAAAATCAGAAAAGGGCCTCAGTAGAAGACTTACGCAAGTCCACATCTGGCGATTTTTTAAGTGGTGGCAGGAGCCGCCTGCCACCACTTAAAAAATGCTTAAGTTCTGAGTACGTTTCAATCTATTGTCATGAAGTTTTGGTTGAACATGCATGGATGAGCCAGCTAATCTCCAAACCTTGAGACTGAGATTGCGCTCTTTTGTAATGGAGGATGCGAGCGCGCTGTTTCGCTATGCATCCGATGCTGAATTCTCAAAGTACCTCGATTATGATGCGCCGAAGAGTGAGGACGATGCGATTGATTTCCTACGCATGGTGCTCGCTGGAGACATGGGAACAAATCTTTAGGCGATTACGCTGACAAATCAGTCAGACGTGATTGGGGCTGTGCAATTCGATATTGAGTCTCCTGGAATTGCTAACCTGCACTATGAAATTGCACGCTGGTTCTGAGGGCAGGGGCTAGCCAGTGAAGCGATCGCAACAGTGCTGGATTGGGCAAAAATAGCACACCCCGAAATTATGGAAGTTCATGCAACTACTCATATCGAGAATGCGGCTTCACGAAGGGTGCTGGAGAAGTTTGGCTTCAAGCTAATAGCTGTCGAAAACGATTCAGCATACTATATTCAGAATCTGTCGCAAGATAATCATCCTAATGTAATGGGCTAACTAAAGCGTATTGGCGATCGCCAAATATACGTGTAACCGCTGACCAGGCCCCTTAGAACGCTCGGGTCAGGATGATCTAACGAACATCCTGATCGTTGAAAGTTGCATTTCAAATCATTTGACGAAAGCCATATACGCTTTTGCTCAAAACAGACCTATGATTTGGAACGAAGCTTATTGATTTGTCTAGGGAGTTCTGAGCCCGTGAGGCATTCCTCAAACCGACGTTCTCGATTCTCAGCTGGCTCCAATCAACGATCATCTTCAAATCGTCGATCGGGTACCCGACGCCATCAGTATCGACCATGGTCGATCGTTTCACTGGCTGGAATCGCGATTTTGTGGACGTTTATCGGGGGGCATACTGCATGGCGACTATGGAGCACTCAATCGATTCAAACCCCTGATGCACTGACCGCAACAGGAGAGTTGGAGGGATTGTCAGAATTGGCGTCAATCCTCGCACCCTCCCCTAATGGTCGCCCGAAGCTCTACCCACTGCCCGAAGCCGAGGAAGTTTGGCAATGCGAGGTTGTTGTGATTGGCGGATCGCTCGGAGGGGTTGCTGCGGCCTCCCATTCGATGGCCTCAGGTGCGCAAACCTGTTTGATTGAGCTAACGCCCTGGCTGGGTGGACAAATTAGCTCTCAAGGAGTTTCGGCCATTGATGAATCGTGGACGATGCAGTGGGGCAATAAATTTTCATCGAGCTGGCAGCGCTTTAAGTCCATTATTGAAGCGCAACCCGTTGAGCTACCTGGCTGGGCTGGAGGCGCACCTCGAACGGTGAGTCAATTGAATAGCTGTTGGGTTGGGCCGCTGTGTTTCTTGCCAGAGGCTGGCGATCGCGCTTCATCTGCCTTATTAGAAGACCTTTCTCAATATGCGCCTGACAGTCAATGGGCAACCTCGACTGCATTCAAAGGAGCAGAATTTACCGACGATGGTCGTCGCATCACGGCTATCCATGCGGTACGTAGAGAACCTCGTGATGCCGCCTATCAGCCGAAAGGACAGCTCTGGGAAGAGTTGCCCCTATGGTATGGCTGGTCAGATAATGACGACTTTCGCAAAACACCACTTCGCATTGAGCCTCCGCCCGGTGAAGACTTCATTGTGATCGACGCAACGGACACGGGCGAGCTAATTGGCTGGGCAAAAATTCCCCATCGACAGGGGTCAGAAGCTCAATCTGTAACAAACGAGCCAAGTGCACCGGGAAAAAGCAATCCGGAATGTACCCAGGCATTCACGTTTCCCTTTTTATTGGCAATCCATAACGATGGTGGCGGCAGCCTGAATCGTCTAAAAGAGCAAGACTCAGATTACAATCTCATTGAGCACTGGCGAGCCTATTCTCTGAACGGATTTCCGACATTTTCGGGGCGTAGTTTTTTCAACTATCGACGGGTGGTCAGCCTGATTCAAAACGACCCCATCTATGGAACGCCGATTCCTGGCGACATTACCGTCGTGAACTGGAACCCAGGTAACGACTGGAACTGGATGAATCCCCCGCTAATTTTGACTGAAGAACGGTTAGAGGCATCCAATCAATATCAAAACTGGATGGGTGGAATTTCGATTAGCGCGTTGCGTCAGGGTGCCAGTCATGCCCTCTTGTTTGCTCGCTGGCTGCTTGAAATTCAGTCATTACCCAACTACCCGTTGAGTGTCTTAGACGGTCTCGACTCTCCCATGGGAACAACATCAGGCTTGAGCATGATGCCCTACATTCGGGAGGGGCGGAGAATCATTGGCTATCCGGCCTATGGACAAGATGAGTTCATGGTGCGCGAAACCGATGTGAAATGGAGTCTGCCAAATAATCGAGACATGCGGGCAACGACGGTCGCGCTAACACACTATTCCATTGATATCCACGGATGTCGGTACCGAAACTGGGAGCCGTCTCTTGAGGCATCATCAGCCCCAGCCCATGAAGGTAAGGTTCGACCAACCTACATTCCCCTTGAAAGTCTGGTTCCAAAAGGGGTGGACAACATGCTGGTGGGCGGTAAGTCGATCGCTGTTACTCACATAGTGAACGCCATTACTCGCATCCACTATGGTGAATGGAGCGTCGGAGCAGCAGCAGGAGCAACGGCAGGATGGCTTGTCACCGACCACGACCTAGCCCTAGACCCGAAGCACATCATTGCCGACGGTCACATAGCCGATCTTCAGCAGTACCTTAAAGAGCAGGGGCTCCGAATTGACTGGTAGTCAACACTGCTCTGAATGGGGAGATGTCAGGATGACGATGATGGTAAGTCGAGATGAATCGTTGGAGCGATGAACCAGCCCGCATAACGACTCTTACCGTCTATAGAAAAATTAGGATCAAGACTCAATCTGCGATGGGGAAAGCCGTAGACACTAATCAGTTCATACTCAATTGCCGGGGGCGATCGCTCGATTGTCGTCCGGGTCTGGCTCGTGGGGCTCAGGTGATGGGCATTTTGAACGTCACGCCTGATTCATTCTCAGACGGCGGGCTCTATGTTGACCTAGACACTGCACTCTCGAAAGCAGAACGCATGCTGACCGAAGGGGCCAGCATCATTGATGTGGGTGGAGAATCGAGTCGCCCAAAAGGTTCAGTTTATGGCACAGGTGCGGAAGCAGTACCGGCTGATGAGGAAAAGCGCCGCGTGATCCCCGTTGTGGAGGCGATCGCCCAACGATTTCCCGAAGCGTTTATCTCTGTTGACACCTATAAACCAGAGGTCGCAAAGGCTGCATTAGAATCCGGAGCACACATCATCAACGACATCACAGGACTCCGAATTTTCCCAATCATGGCCGAGGTTGTAGCTAAATTTCAGGTTCCCCTGATCCTCATGCACTCTCTTGGTCGCCCAGGCGCAATGCCCCATGAGCACCACTACGACAACGTGATCACGGCCGTAGCAGAATCGCTGCAACATTCCATTACCCTTGCACAAGCAGCAGGCGTACAGCAGCTCGTGACCGATCCAGGGTTTGGCTTTGGCAAATCGGTGCCTGAAAACCTGCGCCTCATTTCAGCGGTGGATCGGTTTCTCAGATTAGGGTATCCCGTGCTGATGGGGATTTCCCGGAAAAGTACCATTGGTGCCGTGCTCCAACATCCAGAGAATCCAGCTCCGATTGGTGAGCGATTATATGGAAGTCTCGGGGCGACGGCGATCGCCGTTCTCAGAGGAGCTACGATTATTCGAACTCACGATGTTCGCCCAACTGTGGACATGTTAAAACTCCTCTCTGCAACGGCTTTTCCCGAGTCTGAAGGTTGACATGAGACACCCCAGCACCAGACGGTTACTTTTTAAGAAATTTGATCGTTCTTCTTAGCCTGGGTCGTCATAGAATGTTTGCGGTCAATTCCGTAATTGTGGATGTATAGCCATAGCCATTGGCTTCAGACCATTCCCTGAAATGGTCTTGGGACAAGACGGCAAGTCATTTGGCGATCAGCTAGGTAACCGAATGATACTTGGGGTCCTAGCCTAAATGGCTAAAGCGATATCTTCCACTTTAAGAAAAGGAATTACAGCCGTTGAATCACGTTGTCGATAAAAACAGAGCGGTCGTTGAGGAAAAATAAATGAGCAAGCTTCGGAATATTTTGATTGGTGCAGGCGTTGCTGCCGTTGGGGCAGTGGCAACGAAGAAGGCTGTGGACTATTTAAGAAACCGTGGAGAAGAGGAAACGGTGGACGAAAGTGTCGGTGATGCCGAAGAGCCTGAATCTGACGAAGAATTGGCCTATGTAAAAGTTGAACCCAGCTCCGTTCAGGGTTTCTTGGATAAAAGCTTTGGTAAACCCGGCCGGTATGTGCCGAATCGCTCTCCCAAGGTCTTTCAATACAATGGTCGGCAATATATGGTGATTTGGGCACGAGACAACGATAAAGATAAGAACCAGATGATGGCCTTTGAATACACCGATGCAGGCCGAGAAATGATTGCCAGCGTTGGATACACCAATGACGAATCTGACTATAATCTCAAGCTAAAAGGGACTCCCTTCGCAGTCGATATTGCTGGTGAAGAAGTGCAATCGGGTCAAGGAACCGGTAAAGGTGCTTCAAACGTTGATTTTGTGCTTGCTTAGGGTTATCTAGACCACAAAGACAGGGGTAGCCGGCATCGCCGACTACCCCTGTCTTAATCGTGCTCTTTAAGCATGCTTCTTTAAATCACACCCTCCATGACCCGTAGGCCTGATGGCTCGGGGGCATCAGCACTTGCGCCAACCGTAACAAACAGCTCTGTCGCTCCGACGCCCTCTGGGGGGGATTCCAATGGTGTGAATCGAACAAACACCGAACCATCTTGGTCAGTATTAAATTCACCACAGTAAATGACAGTGCCATTTTCCAGCGACAGCCACATCCGATAGATCTGCTCAGGTTCTAAGGGAGGTAAGTTACCGAGTGAAACAACAACTTCCTGCCAATTACCAGGCGTAAAGAGCAGCGTACCTGCTGCCTCCGTTGTGTTAGTTGCGTTTCCGGTTAGCGAAATGAGTCGGCTGTTCGGCTGCTGTAAGATAGACGCAACCCGATCAGGATCCACCTGACGTGCAAATTGCAGCTGTCGCCGGAGCCGTAAGTTATCGGTGATAAGCAACAGAGAGGCGATCGCCGCCATCCCAGCAATTAGCCGTAATAATGACTTTGATGTCCATCGCTGCTGCGCCACCTCGTTCTGTTCGGCGTGGGCTGAAAGAATGTTGTCCAACAGATGGGGAGGCGGTTCAACGGTGACGAGCCCTTGAGGAACGACCTCAAAGCTAGCCTGCATCGCGTACAGTTCGTCCTGCCATTCTGGGTCAGTATCAACTATCTGCTCCAGCTCTGCCATTTCATCTGGCGTCAGGTCTCCTAGCACGTAGCCCGCAGCAAGCATCTGTGCACGATCTGATAATGGGTATGGTGATTGTTCGTCGTTCACTTGACCGTGTCTCCCAATATCTTCCTAAGTTCGACTAAGCCTTTGCGAGCTGTTGTCTTTACAGTGCCGAGTGGCACATCGAGCCGCCGAGCAATTTCTGAATGGCTGATTCCCTGATAAAAGTTCATTTCTAAAATTTGTCGTTGCCGTTCGGTCAGATTGGTCAGTGCCTGTTTAACAGTATGGTGTTGCTCAGATAAGGATGCTGCTTCTAGCGGTGTAGAAGTCGGACGGTCTTGGAGAGATTGCTGAAGTTTTTGAAGCGATCGCCGCTGACTGTCCTGGCTTGAGAGGCGATTTAGGGCCCGCGATCGAGTCATCACACATAGATAGGTACTCAGTGCGGCTCGATTCGGGTCAAAACTTTCCTTTTTCCAGAAATTGAGAAAGATTTCTTGGGTCAAATCTTCTGCTTCAGAGGAGTGTCTCAACATTCGAAGCGCAACCGTGTAAACCAAACTACCGTATCGGTCGTACAGTATTTTGAGCGCGTTTTGATTGCCCGAGCGCAAGCTGTGGATCAGCTCGACATCAGTTGAATTATTGGAGATACGAGCCATTCCTGAATGATTAGCGACTTGCTGATACCCTAGATTGAACTAGATACGGCTGAAAATAGTCTGAGCGACAACTCAAAAAGACTGAATACGCCTTGTTTTTGTCCACTGGGTCCTGTTCGGCATCAGTTGATTAGGCATAGGTGGGTAGGCGCAAACCTCACGCCAACCCAAATCGTTTGTCGAATGACAAACGCGTTAGCCGTCAGTGCGGCTTCCTCCAGCGAGTAAACCACAAAGGAAGAAAAGCCTCATTTAGATTTGAACGAAACTTTCTTCATTCAAGCTAGCAGTGCCAACTCCATTCAACTGAGCCAAACCCTGACCACCCAGACGAATGGTATTCCCTTCGAACGAAAGGTTACCGATGCCGATACCGGGTGATAGACCGACTAAATCCGTTCCGACTTCAAAGTCTACGATAATATCAAGACCTTCGCCTGCCGCGATGATAAATGTATCGCGTCCTCGTTCGTCATTGACTCGATCTCCGATCAACACATCTAAGCCCGCACCTCCCTGAAGCATGTCATCGCTGTTCCCACCGAATAAGGTGTCATCGCCTGCGCCTCTGCGTAACAAATCGTTACCCGTGCGCTCGAGCACTCTATGTTCCTCTTCCTCGCGTCACAGGTGGCTTGAAGAAGCGGTCAATATGCTCAGCTCTGTTATTAGTACAGCCGTCAGGTCGGAGTGGATTTAAAAAAATCGAAGAAAGGTACAGCGATTTTCGGAAACCGCTTAACGTGCATTGTAGTTAGCGGCTTTGCTTGTGTGGATACCCAGTGGCTACAGATGTTCAGCGGGGTCGAAAGGGTTTGCCATGCTGATCGATGATGCGTTCAATTTCGGCGATCGCATACCCCGCCAGCTCTTTTTGCTGCTTAATGGAGGATTCATCTGTTGTTTCTAAGTCCCCAAGAATGATGATGTTTTCATCATTCAAGGAGTTCGCTGGATTCGTGTAGTTAAAGCTACCTGCAATGATGACCTGTTGGTCCATCACCATCAGCTTGTGGTGGAGCTTGCCAATTGTGTCACTCGGTGCAACCTTATAAATCTCTACGCCTGCGTCTGATAATGTATGACTCGCTGACCACGTCTGCACCCCTTGTTTCAAATCCATTGCTCCCCTCAATGGCATTCCCATTCGCCGTAACAAGAGCATTTGGTCATCGATGCCACTCGATTGAGAAAACGTAAAAATGGCAAAATCCACCCGCTCTTTAGCCTTTGCCATCTGCTTCATGATCTCCATTTCAGGATTGTGATCAGGTGCGAAGAGCACTTTGATGGGAATACCCGATACAACCGTCTCCTCTGGAGTGGGGTCATGGCCTTCATTGCGCTTACCAAAATGGCCTTGAGCAATTTCGCGAAACTCACGAGAATAGGTCTTTGCCACAACCGCATCGTGGACAATAACTAAATGATTAAGGTTGCGCTCGGTTCCGGTTTGAGTGAAGTTGGTTGAACCTGTCAGCAAACTCTGGCGATCGCGCACAATAAACTTTTGGTGAAAGATGCTGGTGTTATAGTCCGTTTTGACATCAATGTTGGCTCGAAGCAGCATCGCGTGCAATTCCCGGTTAATTTCATGGGGACCGCCGGCTGACTTAGGCTGCATCCGCGCCCGAGGTTCTCTTAAGTAATCATGCTCGATCACCACCTTCACGAGGAGCTTTCGCTGACGGGCTCGCACAAGGGCCTCTGCGATAGGCGGAGAATCCAATTCTTGGACTGCAACCTCTAACCGCTTTTCGGCGCCGTCAATAAACGACACAATGGCCGCTTCTAAATCATCTGGGGCACCCGTTTGATGGGGTCCCATGTATAACTCAACATCTCCGATAATTTTAGGCATAGTGCTCTAACGGTTTAGGCGTGATATTCACTCTTCGAACTGGCGCATCACTTGATAGTTGTAGAACCCGCTCGATGAATAAGCTCTACAACACGATTGAGTACATCCATTTCGGGAAACGGCACGAGCATATTCCCTTGCGATTCGGGAAAAACACAAATATTTATAGTCTGGGGCTAATGCCCAACTGTCTTTGCAGTTAACCATTACGGTTGAACCACCGAATCCTACGCTAACGTATGAATGATCGTCTACAGCAGCAACAGTTGTGATGCTTACGATTTACAGCGAAACTCACCAGCTTCATCACGCCGCAGCTGAACTTGTCGATGGCAAGATGCTTCCGCCGTTTGAGATGCCGAAACGCGCTCAGATAGTACACGACGCCATCAAGCAAGCTGAGTTAGGTGCCATCATTGAGCCCGATGACTTTGGGTTAGAGCCAATTTTACGCATTCATGATTCTGGTTACGTCCAGTTTTTGCAAACGGCGTGGCAAGATTGGGTTGCTGATCAAGGGGACTTCGATGCGCTACCCATGACGTGGTCCGTGCGGTCAATGAGACACGATCGCGTTCCCGAAACGATTGTAGGGAAGCTCGGGTATTACTCGTTCGATGCGGGCACTCCAATTACTTCAGGAACCTGGAGCGCCATCACTACAGCCGTCAATGTTGCCCTAACCGGACAGTCCTACATCACGCAGAAAGGCGAACGAGCAGCGTTTGCATTGTGTCGCCCTCCCGGACACCATGCAGCAAAGGATTTGCTTGGGGGATATTGCTACTTCAATAATGCGGCGATCGCCGCTCAATCATTTCGGGATCAAGGGGCTAGTCGAGTTGCGATTCTGGATGTCGACTATCATCACTGCAATGGAACCCAGGCAATCTTTTATGATCGGGCAGACGTGATGACAGTCTCCATTCACGGACACCCAGCCCAGGAATATCCTTATTTTCTTGGATATGACGATGAACTTGGGGAAGGAGCCGGATTAGGATTCAACCGTAACTACCCCTTGAGGTGGGGGAGTCAGTGGAGCGCCTATCAACACGCTTTAACTGATGCACTCCAGCACATTCAAGCATTTCGACCAGAGGCAGTAGTGGTGTCGCTTGGCGTAGATACCTATGAACATGATCCCATTTCTCGTTTTCGCCTCACTCAATCCGACTTTTTGAAGCTAGGCCAGGCGATCGCTCAACTCAACCAACCGACTCTCTTTGTTATGGAAGGCGGGTATGCGGTAGACGATATTGGTCTCAACGTTGTGAATGTACTCAAAGGGTTTGCAGAAGATTGATCTCAACCCTTCGTATAGCTTTCCCAAGTAATTTATGAAACAAGTTGTGAGAGGTCGGTCGGTCAAAGCCCGACCGACCTCTCACAAAGCATCTGGAATCACAATGGCACGACTTGTGTGTTCTCTCAGTTGGAAACAACCTGTGACCCATGACTACGGGGATCATCTTGAACCGCTGTATTGCCAAGTAACGAGGAATCGACTTCCGAACGGCGTCCTTGGGTCTGGATGTAGGGTAGCGATGATCCAGCAGAGAGTGCCTCCAGATTCGCCGCTAGGATTGATTTAGGTTGCTCTCCAATGGTGCTGGCGATCGCCTCTCCATCAGGATTCATAAAGACGAAATGTGGAATGCCATCCACCCGATACTGCAAGACTTCGGGCAGCCATTTTGAGTTATCTACATTCAACATGACGAAATTAATGCGATCGCCATATGTCTTTCTCAGATCAGCCATATCTCCGGCCATCGCCTGACAGCTTGTACACCAGTTTGCGTAAAACTCGACTAAGCTTGGTTTTTGATTTGATACGGCTGCTTCAAACGGAGTTGCGGTTTCAGCAAGTGACGCCAAAGATGCAGTTGCTGACGGCGTCCGAGTTCCCAAGAAAAGAAATGCACTTAAGAATACGGCAACAATCGCAACCACAGCATTACGGAGCCGATTTGCCGATGGATTTATAGTAGCGCTGGGTTCGCTGGTATCTTGAGAATTCAAATTAGGATTCGACATGGTGTGTTTTGACATAGGGCGAGTCGCGATACATCTGTGCAGAATAACGCCAAGAACCGTTCTCGCTGACAGGGCTACCTCGATCTCGTTATTTTGGGAAAAGTGCACGTATCTAAAAGCTCTGCCTAATAACGATTCTTCGAATTGGTGCAAGAGTTATCGTTTGTGGAATCCGCCCCATGGGGCGGATTCCACAAAAATATTTAGCGCATCCATTCCAGGAAAGATTAGAAGACTCCTATATTCTAAAGAAACAAGGCCAAGAACTCCTCAAAATTGACGCAAGCCCCCTTTCTATTGAAGAGGTGAATGAGTGAAGAAGCGAATCACATTGACCTTTCCAAAACACACGGTTCACATGCCGATCACCTATCGATTGGCAAAAGACTTCAATGTGGCTGCCAATATCATTCGAGCTCAAGTCACCCCCAACCAAACAGGAACGCTGGTTGTCGAGCTTCAAGGCGATATCGACCAAATTGATGAGGCAGTTGAGTGGATGGAAGCGCAGCATATCCACGTCTCGCAGATCAGTCACGGCATTTTAATCGACGAAGAAGCTTGCGTTCACTGCGGCCTGTGCACCGGTATTTGCCCAACGCAGGCTCTATCACTGCATCCTGAAACGTTTCAGCTCCAGTTTTCTCAATCGCGATGTATTGTCTGCGAACAATGCATTCCAACTTGCCCAGTTCAAGCGATTTCAACCAATCTTTAGCGTTTTCAGCGCGTCACAAAACCTATGCAAGCCTGCTGTATTTGGCGCACACATTGTCATGGGTAACGCCACTAAACCACAATGCGTATCGATTCCTCGAATTGACGCGTGATTTGCGTGATTTGACTCTTATAAAGCCTGCCTACTAAACGAGCTCCATAAGAATTAG
>JBCBLF010000088.1:0-17528 GCA_038520475.1 Cyanobacteria bacterium J06627_8 | reverse complement strand
CGGCGGCGGTTAAGGATTTTTCAACAGCTATTCAATTGGCATCTGATGCGGAGAATTTCTACTACCGTGCTGTTGCATATTGGCTTCAAGATGATGTCGAGCGGGCAGTTGCGGATCTCAACCGAGCCATTCAGCAACGACCATCAACGGCTAAGGCGTATTACTTGCGCTATCTAATCAACGACCATCAGCAGTTGTCCGAAGACGCGCACAGTGATTACCGACAGGCTGTTCAGCAGGAAGAACGGTCGCTGTCTGTATGGAATGACGTGTATGGATGCTACGCACGAGGAGTTGCACGATTGAAGGAGGGTGAAACAGACAAAGGCTTAGCGGATTTAAGATTCGTTGACCAACAGTGTAAAGACATCAACCATACGCTGCTCATATCTGCTGTTGTTGAGACCCTCTCGGAGGCAGAATTGCAGTAGTGAATGATGTGTGATTACTGGTGTCGAAATGGAGAAATATCTAATTAGTAAGCTTGTTTTTCGGTTTTACTGGACCATTCTTTAAACGCAGCGATCGCCTCTTCTGGCATAAACGGGATCATCGGCAGATCTCGTTGGGCAGGAGAGGCTGACACTTGTTCGTAGAAATAGGCGCTGTTGAAGCCAAATTGTGCAGCGGTTTCTTTTGTATTAGCGTAGTAAACTCGGTCAAGTCTCGACCAATAAATGGCTCCCATACACATCGGGCATGGTTCACAGCTGGTGTAGAGTTCACAGCCAGGTAACTGCCAAGATTGGGTCACCTGACACGCTTGACGAATTGCTGTCATTTCAGCGTGGGCCGTTGGGTCGTTTTGAGAGGTGACTTCATTCATGCCTCGTCCGATGATGTTGCCGTCTTTCACAATAACAGCACCATAGGGTCCGCCTTTTCCCGTCCGAATGGCTTCCAGCGAAAGAGCGATCGCTTCCTGCATAAATTTGGCGTTCGGTTGAGGCACAGCACGTGTTCCTTGAGAGTCCTTACTCAATCACTATAGAGGAACGCTCGCTAGTGATGTCGGCAAATTTGGGATGGCAGTGATCTTCATATTCGAACCCACGGGTTGCACAACTTGGCACTTTTCTTAAATACGTCTTTCTTCAAAGAGCCAATTTTAGAGAAGAGGAACCGATTGGCGAGTTAGCACAAGGCGAAGAATGGAGAGGATGAGAATAATCAAAAACAGCGCTAATCCAATGGTGCAGGCGTAGCTGATTTCTAAATTCGTCGGGTCGAATGCCTGCTCGTAGACGTAGTAAACGATGGTTTTAGAGCTGTTTAGTGGTCCGCCACGGGTCATGATATAAATCTCTTCGAAGACTTTTGTAGCTGAAATGGAAGAGATGACTGCCACTAAAAATAAATAAGGCCGCATCAGGGGAATGGTGATATCCAAATGCTTCAGCCAACCATCTGAACCGTCAATAGAAGCCGCCTCATACAGCTCAGCCGGAATAGCCTGTAGCCCTGCAAGATAAATCACCATGTAGTATCCCAGTCCTTTCCATACGGTGACTGCCATGACGCTAAACAGGGCAATATTAGGGCTCGTCAACCAGGGAATGCCTTCTTCTGAAAGGCGGAGTCCGTTGAGCAGCTGATTCAACAAACCGTTTTCAGCATAGAGCCATCGCCACGCAATTCCTGCCACAACCATTGAGATCACCACAGGAGCGTAGTAGGTTGCTCGAAACCAGCGAATTCCTGGGAGCGATTGATTGACGAGGATGGCGAGACCGAGCGGAACGATGACCAAGATTGGAACAGCGACGAGTAAGTAAAGCAGGGTATTGCCCAGCGTTTTCCAAAAAACATCATCCGTAAAAAGCCGCTGAAAATTCTGTGTACCCACCCACTGCGGAGATTGGGTGATGTCGTATCCATATTCAGTGAAGCTGAGATACAGCGCCTGGATTGATGGCCAAAAAACGGTTAGACCCAGAATCACAAGTGCTGGTGACATGAAGAGATAGGGTGTTGCTCGCCTCAGCCAATCGTTCCTACTATGACGATCCGGAATCGAGGCGATGCCGGGAGAAGACAATCGCATATGCTTGTACTATATTATGTACTAATAACTGTAACAATCTCAGAATAATGGTATCGAAGGACTTGCAAAAGTAGGAAATTATTTTTATAGTTCAAATGAACTATTTGCAAGAGCGCTTCCATCGTTATGCAAATAAGTGTTCTCATCCCCTCCTCCAAAGAGAGATTGATTCATGCAGTTAAAGGAAGGAAATCATCAATTGGAGCGATCGCAGCAGATGGTAAGGGACAATCTTCCCCATCATCGCTGCCGCCCTAAACGGAGTCTCAATCGACGGCCGGTTTCATCACATCAACACAAGCGGACTGTGGTCCGTCAATCGTCAGCCCGTCGAAGACGAGACTATCGTTCAGTGCAGATGGTTCAGTTGCGCACCGTTATGTTTGAAGCCGCAGCCTGGCTTACCGGTGCTGTTGTGATTCGCGTCGTTCTAAATCTAATCATGGCTGCATCGTCACAATTTTGGCTGCTCGGCCTCATTGTTGCTTGTTTACCAGCTGTAACAGCGATTTGGATGACCTATCTCTCACCTCGTCATGGCTTCATTGTGGGATATCGATGTCTGCTGCTAATGACAGGATTGCTGCTAGGTGGAAAGTTTCAATGAATTTCATAAGCATACTGATGCATCCGGCTCAATGCCGAGCCATCGCATCTGCTGAATTTGTCTGCTGATTTCTAACTCACTTGATCTCTAATTGAGGACATAACCATGGTGAATGCTCAACAACCCCAGGAAAGCCGCCAACGTCAATCCGTCATCGATTTGTTTGACCCTCATCAAGCGATGCGGCGATCGCGTGCACAGATTCCTATGTCACAGCGGCCTGTGACGGCTGAATCCATAACAGCATTGAGGTCGTCGGTTGCAACCAATCACTTTCATCCTCCTCATCCGTCTTCACAGGTTCATGTATCTGGTGGTGCTCATCAACTTGATTCAGGCATCGCGACCTTCAATCCCCAAACAGCTGTCCAGCCTCATGATGTTAAATCTGTGCACTCTGAAGGTGTATCGACGTTGGCAGATGTATTGGGCGTGACTCAAAAAGATCGCGCTCGGCAGCGTCGTAAACATCGTGCTCAACAGAAATCGACTGATCGCCGTCCAAAGCCGACTCGGGCTGTTCGTCGCAGCGGACGATCGCCAAATGTCAGCTACTTGCTGGCCGGAGGGTCGCTACTTGCTGGCCTGGTTGTAGTTGGCGATGTTGGTAGTTTGTTGGCTTCTGATCCAGTCAGTGATGTGTGTCAGGAGGTTGTTCAAGCAGATGCCACCTTGTCCCGTGAGGAGCTATCTCAGTTAATTTCCATTCCAGAACGTCAAGCTAAAGCGTCGGTTCGCGAGGTAGTGTCAGAGCCTCACTGCATCTTGCCTAATGTCGAAATTCGAAAAGGAGCGATCGCTGAGCGTGAGGCTTATCCGCTTGCATTCGATCCAAATACTTGGGTCGTCTTATTGTATGAAGGAGATGAGTATGCGGGATATTCGTTCAGTTTTCAGTAATGAACGCATTCGGCGAGCACTGATTGGCATGAGTACGCTTGTTGTGTGCTTGGCAGGCTGTTCTCAGCCTTCAGAAATGATTGCTCCCCGTACCCTCGAAATACAGCAACAATGGGATCTACAGCCCGGTAGTCTGGTCGGCGGACGGCGAATTAGCGGTGGGCTTGGCGATATTTCTGTGGATTTGGGAGGCGGCAACATTCATGCACCGTTCGATGGGAAGGTGCAGCCCCACGAGCATCAGTGCTTAATCTACTCCACGCCAGAGGTTCCTGCATATGTATTCAGATTTTGCGATCTGGATAAAGTTGCGTTGGGTGATGTTCGTGAAGGTGATGTCATTGGTAAAGGCAACATCATGCAATTCGCAGCCCTGCGTAAGCAACCCAGTGGTCAGTGGGCGATGGTAGAACCGTCAACGTCAATGTTGGAAAGAATTTTGGCTAGACCTTGATATTACTGCGAAGGCGTTAACGATGAACCCACATGTTCGATGTAATCAATTCTGGCTCTTTGCCATGATCGCGGGGCTACTGGGATTTGCTGGCCCTGTTCATGGTCGTGAGGTGTCGTCGGCTTCTGATGACCAGCCGGCTATCGATACGGGTGGGGGAAGTTTGTCATTTGAGCTACGCGATCCGTGGGCGACAGAAGCGGCTATCGCTGCAACCCATGATGATGCATCCCCGGACAATTCTTCTCTGCTTCCACCGTCTTCGAGTCAGACGGATGCGCTCTCTTCACCATGGTCTCAACTCGATGCCTCGATGAACGCTGTGGCTGGTCAATCTGTGACGCGTGGACCGTCGTTAGATAATGATGCTGAGGTTCATTCGACAGAGTCAGTTGTGCCAGTATCCCTGTCATCGTCAGCAGAAACACCGCAGTTAGAAACTCCATCAGATTTAGCAACTCGCCCAGATCGACTGGCCATTCCAGCGAAAGGATTGACGCCACCATCCAGTTATTCTGAGAAACCTTCGGTGCTTCGAGAGCTGCCACCGCCGCCGTCTCGCCCGAGTCAAGACATTGTGCTCGATGCGCTGTTTCAGGGTGGTCATAACTCGATGGTGGCGATCGCCATTGGTCTTGCCGAAGGAACGCGGTTGCTGGATGGTCGGAAAACGTTTACGTATTATGGCAAAACCCATCACAGCGAATCAAATGCGTCTGAGCCAGAGTGGAAAGTCGGAACATTTGCGCTGAGCGGAGAGTTTGAGTCGCCAGAAGCTGCCGATAGCCACTACCTTGATTACCTCTACCGTCATACGATTCTATTGCATCAGCAGGCCACTGAGAAAAATGTTCAGTGGAATCGCGAGATTCAGCTAAACGCCATCGACGTTGTTCATCAGCGAGTCGAGGCTGCTTCAGCAGACGGAGGATATATCGATCGATTACATCAGGCTCAAGCCATGGGGCTAGAATCCTCCGAGGCGATTCTTTGGGCACGGACTCGATCGGTTCTTGCTTCGAGCAGTGAACGGTGGAATGCTTCTGAAACCACGGATTCAGTGCAAGTGATTATGAACGAACAAATGCGCCGACAAGAGGCGATCGCCCAATTTCTCGATGATCGTCGTGATGTTCATCAACCTTCTCAACCGGATCAGCAGCCCTCTCAGAACAATCAATCTTCTCCTGGGGGTGCTTTAACGGCATACCAGCCATTCGACGATCGTGTTAAGGAAGAGCGTTGGGTAGATGAACTAATCTCACTCGATCTATGAGCAATGAGATGGTCTGATTCTCAGATATAGTGCTATGCGCTTAAGTAGAATCAATTATTGTTTGGCAAGCCACGCAACGCTTGGCAAACAACAAGTGTTCTAACTCAATATGCGTATTGCTATGACGATAGACCTGATATTGGCAAACAATTGCGTCAAAGCTAAAAAGCTATAGATTCGTCATGATTGGCTTTGCTGCAGATGCAATCACGCGCTCACATCTCGACTCTGGCCATGCCCATTGGTAGTGGCACTCTTTCGGGTCTCCCCAACACATGCTCAGATAGAGCTCTTCTTTTCCTGCAGCAACTTCGACCCATTCAGATTCGGTGATCATTTGTTGAACGACGTGCTGTTCTGTCTGATGGGGAGGATGTCCAGCCAGCCAAAGAAGCATTTCGGCTGCTTCCGTCCACCAAAACTCTAATACCGAGATCTTTGCTGCCATCAAGGTTTCTTTATCACCCGGAACAGGAACCAGCTGATGGTGCAGTTCTGGATAGCGGACTTCACTTTCTCCAAATCTGCACGTCTGCCAAACAATGCCAGAGACCCCATGCTCTAATTGATATTGCTGAACTTGCTTCTGGAAGTCTTGATAGGCAAACACCTTACTCAACTTTTCAGTGCCAAGCGCTTTTGCTACGACTGGATTGCTTAATCTGTCAGATGATGACAATAGGATGCGTTCGCCTTTCCAGGTTGCGCGGAGCTCTTCATCCAAGATGTGAACAAGCTGTTCAGTTGAATATGTCATTGACTGACCCAAGCGCTAAAGAGTGAGCAGACAAATACTGCAAAGAAGCATGCAAGACGTTAGCTCAATCGTCTAATCACCATCGACTAAACGATGCGAGGCTCTGCAACCAGCCCCCGGTTTGAGTCAGCAACTCTTAATCTAGATATCCCAGCAGCTCGTCTGAATCATCGGTTTTGTTATCGGCAACCGGACGATTTCCAGGCAGTGGAGAAGGGGCAGGCCGATAAATTTGCATTGGTTGATGATTAGACGATGGAGCGATCGCCCCTGACTTAGGTGCAGCCTCAGCGGGCTTAGCTGTAAATGAGCGGTCAGATTCAGCAGCCATAATGTCCTAATCCTTCAGTAATCATTAACTCTATTTTACGGGGTAAGCGCAGAGCCCAAAATCACAAAGATTAATAACAATTATTTCTAAACTTGAACATTCATTGAAGATCGAAGGACTGAGGCACATTTATTCCCTCAGAGCTTGAGGGAATAAATGTGCACTCACTGTCCGTTACCATGCATCAGCCTGACATCAGACTAATGTGGCGATCGCTCCGTCATTGCATTGATCACAACGGATGCCTTTAATAAATGGATGCCCTAAATATTCGTTGCGGAACCTGCCCAGTAGACAAGTTCCGCAACAGACGACTCATGCGTCAATTCGAAGAAATGGCCTTATAACTTTTATTTACGAACGTCAGCATGTCTTTAATCGTTGACGATTTGTGTCAGGAGACACGCTGAGTGATCACCTACTGCGGAAAAAGTTATTCACAGCTCCGCTTAATCAATTTATGCAACGACGCCGACTTGAGCCAGAATTGTCTGCACAACGCTTAATACGACTGCCATGACTAGAGCACCTAAGATTGCGCTCCAAATACCAAATCGCAAGCGAAATCCTTCAACCAGCTTTGCTGATAGACCAAACACGATAACGTTGATGATAAAGCTCATCAGACCGAGCGTGAGGGGAATGCTTGGCGTCAAAAAATCGCCGATGGCATTCAATATTGCGAAAACGACAGCGGATAGAATGGCGATTGGAAACGAGTCAATTTCAACGCCTAGGAACGGTATTTTAGAGACAATAATTAAGCTAACCGCGATGACAAGCAGCGTAATAATGATCGAAACGATGTCCATGAGCGTAGATACTCCTTAATATTCACTAGTATTTATTCAGAAGTGTTTGCTTACTAATCCGACTTAGTGAACTCAACTAACGTCGAATTTTTAGACAGCGCTGATCACGGTTTCATAGTGGAGCCAAAACCTATTAAATCTCGTCTCCGTAGTGAAAAAAATCCGCTACTGTCTCTCGGGATACAGATTACTATACGTTAGTAGAATATGCGCATATCTTTCGATACATATGATTTCAACTTCTATTCGTTTGATATGAACGTATTGCTTGCGGTTCTGCAAGCACCTAACCTGATTCCGTGGGGAGTTGCGATCGCCCTCAATACGATTTTGGCTGCTATTGCGTGGGTTGCTCCTAAGAAGCTTTTGACACCTGCCGGACTGCTACACGCTTGGTTTTTAGGTGTCATTATCTGGGGGATGCTGGGGTGGCAAGGCTACCTCATCATCATGGTGTATTTTCTTGTCGGCTCGGCCGTGACCCGTGTGGGGTTGAAGAAAAAAGAGGCTGCGGGTATTGCTGAAAAGCGTTCTGGTGCGAGAGGTCCAGAAAATGTTTGGGGCTCAGCTCTGGTTGCTGCCCTGTGCGCCATCTGCATCTTCTTGCTGTCTACGACTCAATCAGTGTCGCCCGCTGAGTCACCTGCTCGTCTGTGGATCGCAGCACTTTGGCTCGGCTATGTTGCTAGCCTGAGTACGAAGCTGTCTGATACGTCGGCTAGTGAGATTGGCAAAGCCTATGGAAAACGCACATTTCTCATTACAACGCTCAAACCAGTCTCACCTGGGACAGAGGGCGCGGTGAGTCTTGAGGGAACACTTGCAGGTATTGTTGCATCACTGGCGATCGCCCTATTGGGATGGGGGATTGGCGTTTCGACGATTGCAGGGGTTGTCATCTGTGTGATTGCTGCGTTTGTAGCCACGAATCTAGAGAGTCTCATTGGAGCGACTCTTCAAGAAAAAGTGAACTGGCTAACGAATGAAGTCGTAAATATCATCAATACGTTGATTGGTGCGAGTGTTGCGATTCTCTTGCGGCTCCTCTGGCAAATGATTTGACGGGATACGTCGATGCTCACGAAAGAATAAAGGGCTTTGGTTCGTCACATTCGCTAAAATCTATCATTCCTTCTTCTACAAAGCACCTGCTTGAAAGACGCGTCCAATCACTTCTTCCACCGGCGAGTCGGTGACCGTCAAATCAATAATGTTGAGGTTTTTCAGAAGGGTGGCGATCGCCTCAGTCAAATCTTCTTGGTTGACGATAAATCGAGCAATGCGCCCGTCGAGAGTTTTGAGATTTGCGTATTGTTCTAAATCTTCTGCTGAATGTTCCTCAGCCATTTCTATTGTGACTTCACGATAAGGAGCAAACTGATTGAGCAGCATATCTAGCGCACCATCATAAATCAGTTGACCTTTATAAATCAGCAAGACGCGATCGCATAAGGCTGTGATGTCTGCCATGTAATGGCTCGTCAGCAAGATCGTTGCTTTGTGCTGCTCATTATAGGCTTTTAGAAATGCTCTCACGCTAACTTGAGCGTTCACATCGAGTCCCAGTGTGGGTTCGTCCAAAAATAACACTTGCGGCTGGTGAATCAATGCCGCTAGCAGCTCAGCTTTCATTCTCTCTCCCAGTGATAGCTTTCTCACAGGCTGAGTGAGCTTGTCATCCATTTCAAGCATTGCGCTAAGTTCACCAACGCGATGGCGAAAATCGCGATCTGAGATGCCATAAACAGCTGCATTAATCTTTAGAGAGTCTAAGGCTGGTAAATCCCAAATTAGCTGCTGTTTTTGTCCCATCACGAGGGTGATGGTTTGAAGAAACTCGGATTTTCGATGAAATGGTGTGTGGTTAGCGATGCTAACTTGACCATGGGTTGGATGAATCAGACCTGTTAACATTTTGAGGGTTGTTGTTTTCCCTGCTCCGTTCGGTCCCAGAAATCCAACGATTTCTCCAGGTTCTACCGAAAACGATACTTGTTTAACCGCATCAATCATGCGGTACTTACGTTTGAAAAAGTGTGCGACTGTTCCCTTCAGCCCAGGTTTCTTCTCAGCAACTGGGTATACTTTTCCCAAATTTTCAACTTTAATGATGGTCATCAATCCGTTTCCAATAGAGGCAGAATTTTTCAGAACTGATGGTAAGTCGTTAGTTTAGCTTTCTCCTACTGCAAGGAGTCTAGATATCATCACATTCCATTATCAGGTTCATGGTTCGATCCAGATTGAAGAATGGGTGACGAATCGGTGAAAACACCGTTCAACATAGACATCCTTATCAAGAACCGTTCGTTACGGGAACACTAGCAGCAGTCCAATCTGAATACATCCATCTTGTCCATCTCAATGTTAGATGTCTTAGAGCATACGGTTGCCTCAGATCAATTCATTTCCTACAGCGCCCCTTTCCTGGCTATGTCTGGGGGCGTTGGTTTGCATGCAGTCTCCGATCTGCTCATTGCTTTAGCGTACTATTCGATTCCTGTGATGATGATGATCCTCATTTATAAACGTGAGGATCTACGGTTTCGAACAATTTTGATTCTTTTTAGTGTCTTAATTTTCGCCAGCGGTACTGATTACTTCCTATCAGCCGTATCAGTTTGGCAGCCATTGTCTGAGGGGCAGTCCTGGGACTGGATGAGAAGCCCCATCAAAGTGATGACCGCTGCCGTTGCTGTTTGGACTGCGTTTGAGCTTTATCCGATCATCCTCATCACCTTAAAATTACCAAGCTCGGAAGAACTAGCCGCAACGAATCAAGCTCTCCAACAGCAGATTGCCGAACGTGAAGAAGCAGAGGCATCGCTTCGACAGTCGGCCGATCAGCTGCAACAAGCTTTGGATTTCGAAGCCTTGCTGAAGCGGATTACGGATGAGGTTCGAGATACGTTGGATGAGAGCCAAATCTTGCAGGCCGCTGTTCGTGAGTTGGGACAAGGATTGGGCGTTCGTTCCTGTAATGCAGCCCTGTATGACCTGACCTCTAAGACTGCCGTTGTGCATTACGAATATACCGATTCAACGGTTCCGGTGCAGGGGCGCGTGATGAGCATGGAGAATTCGCCTGATCTGTACAAGCAACTATTAGCGCGGCAGTACTTTCAATTTTGCTCGCTTTTTCCAAATCCCCAGCGGGGTCGAGTATCGATGCTGGTGTGCCCGATTTTGGATGATCGAGAGGTCTTGGGTGATGTGTGGCTTGTAAATGCTGCTGACCATGCATTTACAGATTTGGAAATTCGCCTGCTCCAGCAGGTTGCCAGTCATTGTGCGATCGCCCTTCGTCAGGCTCGCCTCTACCAGGAAACAAAAGCACAGGTTCAAGAGCTACAGCGACTGAATCATCTCAAAGATGATTTTTTAAGCACTGTGTCTCATGAGCTGCGGACGCCAGTCGCAAACATTAAGTTGGCCACTCGGATGCTGTCACTCATGTTGGAGCAGCCATCGGAGGAATTGGGTGATGAGGTATCCTCCCCCCAATCATTGTCTGATGATAGTTTATCGATTCAGCAAGTTTCTTCTCAATCAGTTTCTTCTCAATCTCTTCGACCGTCTTCCCATAACGATGGAAAAGCTGCACACTACCTTAAAATCTTGCAAGATGAATGTCAGCGAGAGATTGGACTTATTAATGATTTATTAGATTTACAGCGCTTGGAGACCAACCATACAACGCTGACCATCGAGCCGATTAACCTCGATGATTGGTTGCTCAGCGTAGTCAAGCCATTTGAGGGTCGTGCTGCCAATCGTCAGCAATGTTTGAGCCTAGACAGCACAGAAGCTCCACTACCAATTGTCAATACTGACTCTGTTAGCCTGGGTCGTATTTTGACCGAGCTCATCAACAATGCTTGTAAATATACGCCTCCAGGAGAATCAATCGTCGTCACTGTTGTACCCGAGCAGGAAGTAATGCGATTCACCATTAGCAATTCTGGAATCGAAATTCCAGAGCGTGAAATCCATCATATTTTTGATAAATTTTATCGGGTCCCCAGTGCAGATCCCTGGAAACAGGGCGGGACAGGGCTCGGTTTGGCATTGGTGAAGAAATTGACTGAATGCTTGGGCGGTGAAATTGAAGTGCTAAGTCAAAATATGGCCACTCATTTCACCGTTACGATTCCGTTGGAATTCACTGCTCCAACATCGCAATCGTCATCGGTGAAAATCGGTAGTGGTCACGTCACAACATCAGTGGCCTAAGGATGTTGCATGATTCCATGCTAGTCGAGATACCTTAGCCCATTGCCAGAGTGCCCCTCATTTGTGGCTTCTACAGGATTCACATTAGCTAGCGATCGCCCGAAGTATCCAACCGATGATGAGTCCGATTCCACCAAATCGAATCGCCATCCAAAACGGATCAACAAGTTGACTTTCGAAAATCACTTCCAATTCATTGAGCTTGGTTTTCAGTTTCTTTAGCTCTTGTTGTAATTCTTTTGTGCGGTGCTGACGTAAAGCATGTTGCGTGCGGTTGTACTGAGCTCGGAGTTCACTTCGCTGTTCGGTCGCTTCTGCAACTTGCACATAACGTTCTTTAATCTGATCCAGTGTTGTTTGGGCGTCAGCAAGTGCATCTAGAAATTCTTGCTCGTCTGACGAGTCTCCAGACTGGGATTGATCGGGTGAAGCAGAATGATGATCCATAACATAATTTCATCGTTGGGTGAGGCAAGACAAACGCACCACTGTTATATAGCAATAATCCATATATGGTACTTACTGTGCATCTGAGTTAGGTAAAGAAGTCGTATTGCGGTCTGCACCGCGACTCACAACACCGTGCGTCATCAAACCGACAGTGCTCTAAAATCATCAATCACGATTTCTTGAAGGAGGGACATGGGGAGAGATTTTTGAGTCGATACTGATGAGTGCAGATATTTTCTATTGATACAACCCGCTAGTCTGTTTATGAATGTGCGGAGTAGACTTAGAGTAGTGCGTATGCATGGCGCCGATGCGTAGCGAGAGTTGCGTCGTGACTGTTACGTGGTTTCACACATCAATCGTGTTCAATTTAGGGGATTTCTGCAATGAGCCTTGCGAAGCATAATCCAACATTTCTGTTTAATGAAACGTTGACGTCTCCAAGTAATGCGAAATTTGAGGATGCCACAACGGTTGAATTGGCTCAAGCGTTAGCTGCTCGACTGGCGATCGCTCCTAATGATTGGCATCGGTTGAAGGGCAATCGTGGGGCTCGGGCTAACGAACAAACAGCGATCGCACTTGTATATTTGCTGAATAATAACTCGGATGAAGCGCTGCTTCATCTTCAACAGGCAACGGGATGGCTTGATCGATCAGTGTCTGCGCCGCCATGTCCATCCCACGGTAATCATTAAGGTTGCTTAGAAATCACAAATATTTAGAGATACGCTCTTAGTGTGGCAGTCAAGACCCTGCGGCCCGAGACGGCAATGATGAGATGAATGGTTAGCTTTCTTGTATCGGTTCTTCTTCGTCGTCCTTTTGGGTTGTTAAGAGTCCTGCTTTCACCAAAAAATCAATGCTGACTGGAGTTGCAGTTTGCATTGAACCCGGCATGGATGAAGAAGCAGTCGCTACAGGGTTTGCGATGGGCTGATGACACAGTAAGCTCAACGCGCATGAGCAGATAGCTAGCAAACAGAAATCAAGAGTTCGGCTTGAGGGTTGAGTCATCGTATGGGAAGGTGATAAGCAAGCTGTTGCGATGAACGAACCAGATGCCTTAGGCCGTTTTTGCTTAGGAATGCGTACGAACGTATGGTGTCTCAAAGGCGCGTCTCTCGGCTAAGTGGTACAGGCAAAGCTCCTATTTTAGAGAGTGCCCGTTCGAGTCGTCAATGCTGTCATCATGAGCCAAAAGAGAGGTTCTGATCTAATCGCCATTGAATGGTTATCAATCGCTCAGTTCCGTCTCCTTTAGCGTGACAAAATAAATTCAAAATCGACTTACTGGAACGTTACACGACTCATGGATTTGGTCATTTCAAATGCAGTATTGCCAGGTCGCTCGGGGAGATGGGCGATCGCTGTTGATCAGGGCCATGTTCAACATATTCAGCCTGAATTATCGTTATCAGCACAGACCCATCTTGATGCAAAGGGTCAATTAGTGATTCCGGGTTTAGTTGATGCTCACTTTCATCTTGACAAAGTTAGATTATTAGGCCGCTCTGCGGCAGTGACCGGTGATTTTCAAGAAGCCCTAGAACAAACTCTACGGGTGAAGCAGTCGTTTACGATCGAAGACATCCAAGCACGGGCCTCTCAACATATTGACTGTGTGATTGGCATGGGGACGACGGCCATGCGGAGTCATGTTGAAGTTGACCCAACGATTGGCCTTATAGGGATGAAGGCGATGGTGCCGCTGCGCGATCGCTATCGCACTCGATTTACTTTGCAATTGGCCGTCTTTGCGCAAGAAGGAATTACCCAAGATCCAAGGACGGTGGGTCTACTTCGTGAGGCCATGCGGATGGGGGGAGATGTGATTGGCTCAGCACCCTATGTCGATCCTGATCCAGAGCAAAATATTCGAACTGTATTTGATATCGCAGAGGAATTTGACTGCGATGTTGATTTTCATCTTGATTTCTTAGATGACGAGGAACCGCTCAGTGTGTCGACGGTGATTGCAGAAACGAAGCGTCGCGGATGGCAAGGTCGCGTATGCCTGGGGCACATGACGAAGCTTGCGGCTCTAGAAAAGGATGCATTAAAAGCGATCGCTGACCAGTTAGCTGAAGCAAAGATTGCGGTTCTATCGCTTCCAGCATCTGACCTATACATGATGGCGCGTCGAGACACGCACAATCAGCGTCGCGGCGTTGCTCCGGTCCATCGATTGGCAGAAGCGGGCGTCACGGTTGGAGCCGCGTCGAACAACGTCCAAAATTTGTTTACTCCCTTTGGCGACGGAGACATGCTCAAGGTCGCAACCCTGATGGCTCAGGTTTTGCAACTTGGAACGCCTAAGCATCATGAATTTTGCCTGGAGATGGTGACAACACAATCAGCAAAGGCCATCGGAATTTCTGATCATGGTATATCAGTAGGCAACCGAGCCGATCTGGCTATCGTCGGCGCTGCAACCGTATCAGAAGCGATTGGAAGTGCTCCTCCAGAACGCACGGTCATTCAAAATGGTTCTGTTGTTGCACGACGCCGAATTTCTCAGTATCTCAGGCCAAATTAGTGGTCATGATTCTGGCATTCAGATGAACTATCTGATAAGCAAAATTGTGGCTCCATCTTTGCTTTTAGGGTGTCTGTAACGGTCGACGTTTCGCCCTCGCGTAATCGGGTTAGGCCCGGTTCCGTACCATAGATTAACCATAGAGTTGTACCGCCGAGTAGGGCGATCGCCCCAATCAACATACCGGTCAGCAGGCGTACTTGGGAGCGGAGTTGCTTGACTTCATGATTCAGTGAATGGTGCTGTAACGCCACAGCGGGAAGCGTATCAGTTGTTTGAGCGTCTAGGGCACTCACTGTTTCTACCGAAGCGGGTTTCACCCCAAACGATACCTTCCGATGAAGCCAGTTGGTAATTAATTCAGGACATTTGTTCTTAAACCATCGATAGGCAATGATGCGAAATACAGGTTTTGAGACAGATGCCGCAGACTTACTCAGTCGGTTGAGTGATTTGCTTTGAACCTTTTGATTGATGAAATTGACAGCTCCAACTTCATAGAGGCTGTCGAGAATGAGTTTGATGGTTGTTTCTTGACTTCTAGCAAGATGGTCAAGCAACAATTTGACATCTTGTAGGTGCTCGGCTTGTGCTCGTTTTTCTGCCAGTCGATGCGGAGTTTTCATGATGCGTTAATCGAAAAAGTATTGAACGCTAAAAGCCAGTGGATTCAATCGTTCAGACAATAGCGGTCTTAATCCAGCGGCTCACGTTTAGATGTGGTTTGGACGGATGTCAGCTCATTGAACGAACTCTTCGAATTGGTGCCCGAACTGTGTGCAAAGAGCAGTGCAGCGCTTGTATCATCATATGGCTCTAAGCTTGAAGACTCAAGACCCGTTAGGCAGAGAAAAAACAGATTATCCAAGTGCTGTGTTTAAGTGAAGCAAACTGCCCCGTGAGGCTCTTACCCATTGTGTTGAACGAACTTCTGTTGATGCTTGGAGTGAACCATGATCGACTGGTGTACTCATGACCAAGTGAGACACGACTCGGATACCCCCAGGCATGCCGATGCTGAATCGCTTACCACAACTTCAGTTGAGTAACTGCAATATTACCTGAGAAACAAACCTCAACATCTGCTCCTGCGATTCGGGGACGTAGGTAGTAGCTGCCGACATATCGAAACGATGTGCCGTCGCATTCATGATCAAGTGGGATCGGCTGGTTACATAAGTCGCAGAAAATGATCTCGGGGTCGGGGTCTCCTGGAGTGAGAAATGGTAAGTTGACGTTCCAAAACGTTCCTTCTTGCCATGGTTGATCGATGAGTTTTTTGAGAACACGCAGGGTCAATCGAGTCGCGATCGCCCAGTCAACGTCATGGCCTCGCTTGATGTATTGAGAAAAAGCAATGCCCGGAATACGGAGTAGCGTTGCTTCACGAACGGCTGCGACCGTGCCAGACATGTAGACATCGGCCCCCAAATTTCCTCCAGCATTGATCCCTGACAACACGTATCGCGCGTCTGGACGCAGATAGCTCACGGCGACGCGTGTGCAGTCTGCCGGGGTTCCGCCAATGGCAATTGCCGTGTCACTGTGTTGGTCAATGGTGATGGGGCGATCTCGGGTCAACTGATGACTGCATCCTGACAGTTGAGCATTCGGTGCAACGATGATGCTGTCATCAATTCCATACTGAGTAACAGCATCATGGAGCGCTGCGATTCCAGGGGCATCGATGCCGTCATCGTTAGTCAAAATATAGGTCATAGACTTGAGTACTACTGTGGTACGCGACTGCGTCAAGTTTAGAAAAGATGGTGTGGATCGCATTCCACACCACCATGCTGTGCTGACGCAATGAGCACAGCGCTACTGTTCTTCGAGGTAGCAAATGGGGAACAGGGTTGAGGGATAGCAGACTTAGTCAATGACTGCGTTGCGATCGAGCAGGAGCAAATTACGAAGCTGGTCGGTATCAAAGTCGGTCAACCAGTTTTCTCCAGTGCCGACGACTTGCTCAGATAGAGCTTTTTTACTTTCAATCAGTTCATTAATGCGCTCCTCTAGGGTACCGGAACACACGAACTTGTGAACTTGAACGTTTTTGGTCTGACCAATTCGAAAGGCTCGATCGGTGGCCTGATTCTCAACTGCTGGGTTCCACCATCGATCAAAGTGGAACACATGATTGGCACGGGTGAGGTTTAAGCCAACGCCTCCAGCTTTGAGCGACAGGATGAAAATGCGCGGGCCCTGGGGATCATTCTGAAATCGATCGACCATGGCTTCACGCTGGTCCCGAGAGGTGCTGCCATAGAGAAAGAGTACTTCTCGTCCAAAGTGAGCTTCAAGATGAGCTTTCATCAATTTGCCCCATTCTGCAAATTGGGTAAAGATGAGTGCGCGATCGCCCTCGGCTAACAGTTCATCGAGCATCTCTTCGAGACGCTGAAGCTTGCCCGATAATGCTGGAAACTGCTCTGACTGGGGAGAAAACCCTGATGAAGGAGACGTTTCTGCGGGTTGGCGACGTGTTCCTTTCTGTTTGCTTTTTTTGGTGCTGGTTGTGCGCTTTTCTTCATCACTCAGGAGCACTGGATGATTACACACTTGTTTAAGGCGAGTGAGCAGTGCAAGAATCATCCCCTTGCGCTGAATGCCCTCTGCTGACTCAATCGAGGCTAAGGACTGATCGACCAAAGTTTGATAAAGATCAGCCTGCGCCTCAGATAACCCGCAAAAGACATTCATTTCCTGTTTATCCGGCAAATCTTGAATAATTGTCTTGTCGGTTTTCAGCCGACGCAAAATGAACGGCTGGACGAGCGATCGCAGGGCAGTTAGTGAATCTGTGTCGCCATAGCGTTCGATGGGTACGGCAAATCGCCGCTGGAAAAAGTTTCGTGGTCCTAAATAGCCTGGATTCAGAAAGTCGATGATGGACCAGAGTTCAGCCAATCGATTTTCCACGGGGGTTCCCGTTAACGCGATACGAAAATCTGATTCAAACTGTCGAACGACCTGGGATTGTTTAGCTTCTGCGTTTTTGATGTTTTGGGCTTCGTCGAGAACAATGCCCTGCCAGTCGATTGGTTTGAGCGTTTTTTCATCGCGATAGGAGAGGGCATAACTGGTCAAAATCAGATCTTTTTTGGCTGCAAGGGTGGCAAATG